>JBDSME010000071.1:0-3851 GCA_039916065.1 Polyangia bacterium | reverse complement strand
GGGGTGGCGCTGGGGCTGGAACGCACACGCGCGGTGCTGCGTGGTCTCGGCGACCCGCAATTGAAGATGGTCACGGTGCACATAGCGGGAACCAACGGAAAAGGCTCCACCGCCGCCATGACCGAATCGATCCTGCGCGCCGCGGGGATGCGGACCGGCCTCTACACATCGCCCCACCTCAGCCGGTTCACGGAACGGATCAAGATCGACGGCCAGGAGGTGGAGGGGGATCGCCTGGCCGCTCTGCTGCCGCGGATCGACTCCATCGGCGTTCCGCTGACGTATTTCGAACTGGCCACCGTGCTGGGATTCCTGGTGTTCGCCGAGCTGGGGGTGGAGGTGATGGTCGCGGAGACCGGCCTCGGCGGCAGGTTGGACGCCACCACCACCTGCCAGCCCGTGGCCACCGCCATCACCAGCATCGCGATGGATCATGCCGAACTGCTAGGCAATAGCCTGACGGAGATCGCCCGCGAGACGGCGGGACTCGCCAAGCGCGGTGTTCCGTTGTTCTTGGGACCTTTGGCGGCGGAGGCCGACGACGCCATCGCGCGCGTGGCCGAAAACATCGGCGCGCCGCTGCGGCGGCTGAGCCCCGACCTCGAGCTGCCGCCGGGCTGTCCAGTGGCGCTGGGGGGAGCACACCAGCGAAGTAACGCCGCACTCGCCCTCGCGCTGGCGAAGGTTGCCGCCGGCGCCGCAGGGCGCAGTCTTTCCGACGAGCAGTTCTGCCAGGGGCTCCGGGCCGTGGTCTGGCCAGGGCGCCTGGAGATGTTGCAGGGAATCTTGCTCGACTGCGCGCACAACCTGGAAGGCGCCATTGCGCTGGCCGCCGCGCTGGACACCATGCCCCATCGACGACCGAGGGCACTGCTGTTCTCGGTGGTGGCGGGCAAGCCTGCGCGCGAGATGTTGAACGTTCTGGCGCCGCGTTTCGACGCCATCTTCCTCACACAGTCTTCGAACTCAAGATCGCTCACGGCGCAGCAGCTTCTGACGCTGCTCCCGTCGCTGCCCCCGTCCTTGTTGCCGGCTGCGCCGCTATTGCCGGCTGCGCCGCTATTGCCGGCTGCGCCGCTATTGGTGACGCGCGCGGTTGACGATCCCATGCAGGCACTCTCGATGGCGCGGGCATATCTCGCCGAGCAGCAGCAGCCTGAAGGGGTGCCTCTCGTCGTCGGTGCGGGATCCACCTTCCTGGTGGGAGATCTCCGTGCGTTCTTGCTGTGTGAGGCGCGTGACCCTTTGCCCACATCCGACCCTGTTTCCGTGCCTGTTTTTAATGATTTGCTGAACAAAAGTTGAAGACAAAGATTCGTGCCAGGTGATACGATCACTTCGTGGCGCGTCTGTCTTTTATTCGTGATGCGGCACTCTCGGGCCTGCTTAGTGTAGTGATTTGTGGGGCGGCCGCTGCCAGCGAAGACGGGCATTCTCGCGGTCCCACCATCCTGATGGCGACGATGGTCGAAGGCGACAACGTGGTGGTGCAACCCGCGGCGCTCGAGGCTTTGTCGCGGGTGGGGACCAACTTGGCCGGCAAGCCGAAGGGCAAGCCGAAGGGCAACCCGAAGGGCAACCCGAATGGCAAGCCGAATGGAATGTCGGCCGCAATGTCTCGCGGGCCCAAGACGCCACCGGCTAAGAACAGCTCGCAGTTCCTGGGGACGGGCTTTCGTTCGCAGCGGCACGGCGGAGAGGTCCGGCTCCGCACCTCCACCGCCGTCAAGCTGGAGCCCCGCGCCAACAAAAAAAATGCCGCCGTATTTGTGCTCAAGGGTTGTCGTGCCGGTCGTCGGAACGATCGCTTTCCCCTCGACACCCGCTACTTCGATTCCGCCGTCACGCGCGTATCCGTGCGGCAGCGCGGAGCAGATCTGGAGGTGGTGGTGGCGCTGCGTGGGCCGGTGACGCCCTTGACGCGCCAGGAAGAGGATCCCTCCGGCAACTCGGTGTGGGTCCTGGAGTTCCCCGCTGCGACCGTGGCGCTGAGCCCCTGAGCCCCTGAGCAGACGCGGAGCATCCCGGTATTGCTCGTCGCGGCGCGTCGGCGACGCCGCCTGGTGGCGGCCACTCAAGATTCCGCCGCCGCTTGACGAAACACGTCATGAAATGTCCAGTCGTCCGTTTTCGATTTCGCCGTTGTCTTGGCTTTCGCGGTCCGTCATGGCGCGGCCGCACCTGCTTTTCAGCGTGGCGTTGCCTCTCATCACGACCATCACCCTCGGCGCGTGCGGAGGAAGCGCTGCCCCGTTCGTGGATCCGCGGCCGCTGGGCGATGGCGGCATCCCGGATCGCATCGCGCTGGAGGCCGGCACTGACTCCGGCAGGGACGGGAGCACGCACGGAGATGCCGACGACGCTGCCGACCCGGACGCCCCGGGGGACGACGGCGCTGCCGACGCCGCCAGCGATGGAACCAGCGACGGCTCCGGCGACGCAAGCGCCGGTGATGTGCCATCCGACGCGGCTTCCGAAGGGGCATCCAATGGCGACGCAACCGATGACGCTCCCGTTCTGGCCACCACGGTGCTGGTCGACATCACCGCACCCGCCGAAGGGGCCCTGCAGGTGGCCTCGCAGCGATTCGCGCCCACCGTGAGTGTCCGCGTGGTCACCGATTCCACCCGCACCGACGACGTCAAGCAGGTTGATGCCGAGTTGTGGTCCACCGCCACCCCAGCGGTCCGCATCTCAAATACCCGGCTGGCCCAGCTTAACCGCACCGTCCAGGGCGGGGCAGGGGCAGGTTCATCGGGAAGCACCGGCGGCAGCACGGGAGCAGTTGGCGGCGCGGCGGGTGCGGCGGCAATGACCGGCACCGGAGGCTTGGCCGGCACCGGCGGCAGCTCCGGCGGCGGCGCCGGCGGTGGTGGCGGCAACGCGGGCAACAATGGCGGCGCCAGCGGCGATCCCGCCCCGTCCTTTCCGTCCACTGAAACCGTGTTCGCGTTTGGCGACACTCCCGTCGATCTGTCCAGCATCGTCACCGACACCTACGAGCTTCGGGTCACCGCCACCACGCTGGCGGGCGTGATGGCATCCGCCACCCGCCGCCTGCGCATCGACGCCGGCCCGGTGATCAAGGTGATCGCCCCTCTGGTCGGTCAGGCGGCGCGCGGCTCCATCTTCGTGAACGTGCAGGTGATCGATCCCTTCTCCACCACTCCCCCGGCCGTCACCATCAAAGTGGCCAATCTCCCGGTTACCCCGCTCACGGTGATGGGCGATCTGTATCAGGCCACCGTCGCCGAGACCCTGGCCTCGCCACCGCTCTCCGGTGAACAGTTGCTGGATGTCGGGGCCGTGAACGCAGCCGGCGTGCCGGCCCGCCACGTTTCCGTGAAGTTCGTGTTCGATGACTTGGGACCGGTGATCACAAGCGGCAAACCCGCCACCGGCACCCTGATCGGCGGCGTGGTGAAGCTGGAGGCCGACGTCGTCGATCCCGCCGGGGTCGATGTGAACACGGTGGTGGCTGTGGTGGCGCACGGCGACAGTTCGTTCGAGGTGCGGCTGGATCAGGATCCGAACGACCACAAACATTTCTCGCACCTGTTCGACACCCGTCTCTTCAAAACCACCGTCCTCTATCCGACGCTCTCCTTCCGTGCCTCGGACCTGCCCGGCAATCAATCCAGCATCGGCTACACCGTGGCGGTGGACAACACCCCGCCGGTGGCCGAGCTGGATCCACCGGCGGACCTTCGCGTCCGCCGCTACGTGAACCAGAGCTGGCGGTGCAGCTGGCAGTTCGATCCCCTGGGAACGGATGCCGTCAGCGACGGTGACTCGGTGCTGCAGCTCTTCGATATCAGGGCCCGGGTGCAGGACGAAGGCAACCGCCCCGC
>JBDSME010000070.1:0-3669 GCA_039916065.1 Polyangia bacterium | reverse complement strand
CACGCAGTCAAGCGCCGCCTGATCGTCTTTCAGGCAGAAGTACAGATGACCAGGGCCGGAGCGCTTGAATCCCGACACCTCGCCTTCCACGCGCACTTCCCCGAAACGACTCTCCAGGGTGAGCCGCACCGCGCGTACCAGCTCGTTGACCGCGAAGATCCGTGGAGGCTTGGGGGCAGTATCCTCGGCGAAGGCAGGCGCCAAAACCGGAACGACCGGAACGACCGGAACGTCCGAGAGCGCCGCGGGAGCGAGCGCGGGGCCGAGCAGGACCGCCGCGGGCGTTCCGGACGCTGGCAACGGCGGGGGCATACGCGGAGGAGGAGGCGCCGTGAAGAGCAGCCCCAGACCAAGCTGCCGCTCGGCGTCCGCCGCGCCTCCCCCGATCGCCGGTCCGGATCCCGACCCCGCGTCGGTTTCGCCGGGCTTCTTCGGTCTGGGCGTCATGGGGGTGCCGGCGGCCTTGGGCGTCTCACAAGTGGTCAGTATTTACCGCGCATTCCGCGCCGCCGCCCGTTCGTAGTCGGCAGCGCTCACCCTGACCATATCGACGTCGCCCAGGGCGCGTTTCTGGCGATCTTCCGATTGCTCGGCGAACGCGGAATATCCCCAGGTGCCGTCGGGGCCGCGGCGAAAAGGCAACGTGATGTTCGGCGGCAACACCGCCACGGCGTTCTCGCCGTCGCTGGCGAGGTCGAACCGCGTGGCGTCCGGAAGGGGATGCGGCAACTTCGCCAGCGCCGCCCGCCCCACCTCCTCGGCGAACAGCGCGCGCGCGCTGCCCAGAGTGGCGCCGCGTTCGAAGCGCCGCAGTTCACGTTCGCGCTCCTGCCCCTCGGGGTAGTTTGACAGGATGATGTCGTAGGCCTCGCGGTGCGATTTCTGCACCGTCATCCAGGCCCAGCGGCTGCGCTTGTCGAGCCCATCGAACAGGGCGCCGGCGTCGTCCTTGGCCACAGCCTTCTGCAACCGCGCAAACGCCTCCTGCGGCGTACGCGCCTTGCCGCACCCACCCGCCACCGTGCCCACGCAGGCGTAGAGCAGCGCCGCGACGGTGAACCTTCGAATCACGCGGCCGTCTTATCGGAATCAGCCGGCCGCGGCAAGGCGCCGACGCCCCAGACCAGGATGCAGATCGGAGGTCGGCGATGCCCGCCCGACGCGGGGCGACGCCACGGGGCTTGAGCGCGCTTCTGTGCTAGTCTCCCGCGACTCCGACGCTTCATGGACGACCCGGCGAAGAAAGCGACTGGCACCTCGTCCGCTGCCGGCACCTCGTCCGCTGCTGCCGCGCAACCGGCGGTTGAGGCGGACGAATTCGCGGCCATTCCGCGGGCGCGCACCAGGCACCCTTTGCTGGCGTTGGGCGCCGGCGTGTTGGCCCTGTTCCTGGTGGTGAAGATGCGGGCCGACCTGGCCTACTTCCTGTCGCCGCGGACCGCCGCCGACCTGGGCGACGCGCGCACCTTGCTGGGAACCGAGCGCGGCCGCGCCGTGCTGGCAGAGGGGGTGAACCGGCTGGTGCGCGTCCACGGCACACCCGACCGCGAGAGCGCCCTGCAGGTCGATACCAAGGGGTCCTGGACCTTCACCCAGTTCTTCAAGATCCTGGGGACGGACAGCAAGCTGTTCGTCCACCGCCGGGAAGACCCGCTGCCCGCGGCCCGCGCCGAGCACGATGTTTTCGAAGGGCGCCTGTTGCGGTTCACCGACCTGTCGTTTCATGACGCGATCCGCGCCTATTTCGCCGGCCACGTCAGCGCCACCCACTTCTTCTCCCCCGGCGACCTGGCCCGGGTGGCGGCCGCCCCGGCGGAGCGAGCCGCCCCCGCGGAGCGGCTAATCGAGCTGCGGGATCGCACCGGTGATACGGTGACGCTGGCTCCCAACGACCTGGTGGCCATCGTGATACGCCACCCCGGCGAGGTGGAGGTGTCGTTGCCGGTGGCCCGCTACGCCGACGCCGCCCTGGCGCGGGCCGCGCTGTTGAACAGCGGCGCCCAGGTGTTGCGCGCGGCGCCCTCCACCGCGGAGAGCCACACCTTCGTGGTGACGGTCCCGGCCGCGACACGTGATGGGGTGCTGAACGCCATCGGCGATCTGGATTGGCGGGTGGCCATTCAGGACGTACGCGAGACGGTGAAGGCCCGGCTCAGTGATCTAACGGTGGTGGGCGATCGGTTGGCTCTGCGGGGGGGCGTTCAAGGCAACGGCGGTAACGCCGGCAGCGCGCGCGTGCTGGAAAACATCGACAGCGTTCGCACCCTGGCGTCGGTACAGATCCCGGCCGACGCTTACCTCATCGTCGAGGCAGAGACGCCGCGCGAACATCTGCCGGAAGTGGCCATCGCCCTGGTGTTGCTGGTTTTTGCCAGCGTGAACCTGGTCGGGTTAGGGAAAGGGCTGCGCCCATGAGCCTTCGGATATTCGACACCCGACAGAAGCGAAAAATCGAACTGGTTCCGCTGAAAGCCGGCAAGCTGGGAATCTACGCATGCGGCGTCACGGTCTACGATGTCTGCCACGTCGGGCACGCCCGCATGCTGGTGGCGTTCGACGTCATCGTCCGCCATCTGCGGGCGTCCGGACTGCAGGTGCACTTCGTCCGCAACGTCACCGATATCGACGACAAGATCATCCGCCGCGCTGCCACCGAGGGGATGACAGCGGAGGCCCTGGCCGGCAAGTACGAGGACGCCATGGCGTCCGACCTGGCGGCCCTGGGCGTCGCCCCGCCCGACGACGAGCCACGCGCCACCAAGACGATGCCGGAGATCATCGCCCTCATCGCGCGGCTGTGTGAGCGCGGACTGGCCTACCCGGCGGCCGGTGATGTCTACTTTTCGGTGGAGAGTTTCCCGTCTTACGGCGCGCTCTCGGGGCAGAGCATCGACGATCTCAAGTCGGGGGCGCGCATCGAGATCACCGAGGAGAAACGCAATCCGCTCGACTTCGCGCTGTGGAAGGCCGCCAAACCGGGCGAGCCACGGTGGGACAGCCCCTGGGGGCCAGGACGGCCGGGCTGGCACATCGAGTGTTCGGCGATGGCGCTGCAATACCTGGGGCAGACCTTTGACATTCATGGGGGCGGGGCCGACCTGCTGTTCCCGCACCACGAGAACGAGCGCGCTCAGTCCGAGGGCGCGTACGGCGTGGGGACCTTCGCGCGTCACTGGCTGCACTCCGGGATGGTGAACTTCGGCGGCGAGAAGATGTCCAAATCGCTGGGCAACGTCGTCAACATCGGCCGCGTGGCGGAAACGCACGATCTGGAAGCGTTGCGCTTGCTGCTGGTGAGTGTGCATTACCGCAGCCCGGTGTCGTTCGAGATAGCGCGCCAGGCAGACGGGACCAACGCCTTCCCCGATCTGGACGCCGCCGAGGAGCGCCTGGACTATTTTTATCGGACGCTCGAGCGCATCGAAGCGGCGGGGCTGCCAGCCGGTGACGGCGGGGCCGGGCCGGTGGTGGCGCCGGCGGAGCGCGCCTTCTCCGCGTTCACGGAGGCGATGGACGACGACTTCAACACCGCGGCGGCGGTGGGCCACCTGTACGAGTCATTCGTACTGGCGAACAAGCTGCTCGACGAGCCCAAGTCGGCGCCCAAGGACGTCCGCGCGCGCACGTTGGCCCGGCTGCGCGTGGACCTGCGTCGCTGTGGCGAGACGC
>JBDSME010000069.1:0-5639 GCA_039916065.1 Polyangia bacterium | reverse complement strand
TTCCAGATGCTCTTCAGGGCGGGGCTGAGCTGTAGCTTGTGAACGTCTCCGGTCTTGAAGCTGCGCAGCTTGCCAGCGACGTGGGCCTTCATGGCGTCGTTGATCTTGGCGCGTGGTTGTCGTGGCTTGTAGTGCGCCACCAGGATGAATTGCTTGTCGAGCGGACCGCCCTCCACCTGATAGCGCATGACGTACGCGTAGTCGTACAGCTCGTCGGGTGGGAACTTGGTGGGAATCTCCACCAGCCGTGCGGTGACGGTCAACGCGGCGGCGCCAGGCGTCTGCCCTGTCGCGGCGGCCGAGGGCGGCGGATCAGCGGCGTAGGCGCGCTGCCCGGGCCGCTCGACGAGCGCGGATAGCAACATCAGGGCCGCTGCGGCTACGGGCAACATCGCCACGAGCCGCGGCCCTCCTGGCCGCTGCGATGGGGACAGCAAAGGATTTTTCATCGGTGACCTCCGCGGGAGAAGTTTATCAGTGCGTTTGGGGGGCAGGTGGTGACGGTGACCGTCGCGGTGCCAGCTCGCCTGCGGTAGTGCGGGAGGCCGGAGCCGCGTTGTCGCGTTCAGCTTGCAGCACTGAGAGGTTGCGCGCGAGCCCCGGCAGGTCGGGACGGGCGCGCGCCGCAGCGCGATAGGCGTTTGCCGCGCCCGCCAGATCTCCTTGAAGCTGCTCGACGGCACCCAGGCTGGCGGCGGCCTCGGCGAAGGCCGGGAAGTCGTCGAGGGCGCGCCGGTAGGCCCGTGCCGCCGCTGGCAAGTCGCCCGCATCGCGCCGCTGGTTGCCGGCGTTGAACCAGTGCACGGCCATGACCTCGTCGAGGGTCAGCGGTCGCAAATAGGCCGAGGTTGCGTCGTCCCACGGCCCGTACTTTTTCCGGTACCACTGGTCGGGCATGGCCTCTCCGCGACGCAGCAGCTCCGCATTGCGCGGGCGGGCGCCCGCGGCGCGCACAAAGAAATGTCCTGGAACCAGGATCCCGGACAGCGGTATGTCCAGCCGCTCGCCGAGCGCTAAATAGAGGCCGCTCAGACCGACGCAACCGCCGCGCCGCTCCTGCACCACGCTGGGCAGCAGCAAGAAGCGCAGCTCATCGCGGTCGATCTCGCGGGCGAAACCAGTTCCATCCGGGACTTCTTCGCCGCCGCCAAAGATCACGTGGTTCAGCGCATCCAGGCTGTCATCACCCGCGGCGCGTTGCCGCGCCTGGACGCGTTCGGCGATCGCCTGGAGGGCCGCCCAGGAGTTGGCCACCTCCCGCGGGGGGATGCCTTGCTCCGCGGCGAAGGCCAGCAAGGCGCTGGCGACTGGTCCGGGGACGCCGTCTGCCTGGCGCGTGCCGCGCCGACAGCTCCCGGCCGACGCCGCGCCGGCGGTGGCTACCACCGCCATCAGCCAATGTCGGGGCCGCGTCGGCCGCAGGCGGCTGCCCGCGTTCATTTCGCCGTCACCGGCTGCCATCCTTCCCAGAAGTCGAACAGATCGCGCGCCGTCATCATCCAGACCACAACCTTCTTGCGGTCGAGCGCGGACACTCCCCGGCGCAACAGCTTCTGTCGCACGTTGGGCCCGCCGCCGTAGCTCATCACCAGATCCACGGGATGGCCGATGTGCCTGGCCAGGTGCGCCGACACGCCCGCGTGCTCACAGTCCATCAGTTCGAACACGCCTGTGAAGCTATCGCCCAGCACCACCACCGGGCTGTCTGCATCATCTTCGTAGAGTGTGCCGTCAGGGGTGACCACCTGGTGTCCGGTCAGGGTCTCGGGTTTGTAGCGGGCCTTCTCTGCTTCGGGGAGGCGCGAGTGCAGATCCCCGTGGCGGCTGAAGGTGGCGAGCTTGGTCTGGTAGGCGGTGCGCCGGGGCGCCAGCACCTTGTACCAGGGGTATTTCTGGATGCGTTCGCCGACCGCGCGGGCGGCCAGTTCCAGACCGCGGCTGGTCCAGTGGGTATCCTGCGGTTGATAGAGCGGCGTCGCATCCTGTCCTGTTTTCGCGCCGCCGGCGACGTCCGCCGCGCGCGCTGCCAGGAACAGCGGCAACAGGTCGACCACCTCCACGCCTTTTTCGCCCAGCTCCAGCAAGAACTTGCGCTGGTACGGGTTGATCACCTTGCCCACGAACGGAGCGGCGATCCGCCGTTCCTCGGTCGAGGTGGCGACCTTGTCCGGGAAGATCTCCGCTTTCGTGGGCACCGGGACGAACAACAGATCGACGCCATGATCGGCCAGCAGCTTCTTGAACTGCACGATCACGGGCACTGGGTTGCGTGCGCGACGCTGCTTTTCTAGATCTCCGCCGAGCAGGTAGTTGAACGACTGCCCGAAGAACAAGAAGCCTTCGTCGCCGGCGGTGGCCTTGGCGCCGGCGGGGATCTCGTGCAACTTCTTCTTCAAGAGCTGCTGCAGCGGCGACACCTCCCCCGCCCACCGGCTCCAGGAGCCGTGGCTGGCCAGCTCGCGCTTGATCGCCGCCACCACCGGTGCGGGATTTGAAGAAGGGGTGCTGCGGGGCAAGGACAGCGGGGCGCGTCCGTCGGGCGTCTTGCCCGCCATATTCCCGGCTTCCCCGGTGAGGCTGGAAACCAGGAAGACATTGTAGACGGGCTGACCCTGGGGCTTGCCGCGCATCACCACCGTCGGGGTGGCGAAGCGCTGCTTTCCCAGCTCCGCGACGACCTCGGGCTCGGTGTCCGCCTCGGGCCACTCGGAACCGGCGGTCACCAGATCGGTGTTGAATGACGGATACCAGTACGAGGCAAGCTGGTGCGCCCACCCCTTGACCTCGGGCGCTGACAACGTGCGACCCTGGTACTCGTCGCGAATGAACGCGACCAGCGCGTTGATGTCGGCCCCCAGCGCGGCGCGCGGGATGCGTCCATACAGCTCGCCATGGCCGTCGCCGTCGGCGTCGGGGATGCCAGCGAATCCATCGAACCAGGGGGCAAACTCGATCTGTATCCAGAGCTCGGCATGGGGGGGCGCCTTGCCCTCGGACTTCTCCTCGGACTTCTCCTCGGATTTGTCCTGGTGCACGAAGCCAGTGACGGCGGCCTGCCGCACCACCTGGGGCCCACCCCCCAGCCCCCAGTCCTCCGCACGCACCTTGCTCAGGACGTCATCCAGCACCTCGCCGCCGGCCACGTGTTTGGAGGTGAGCAGCTCGACCAGCGGATCGAGGGCCAACGGGTGCGATCGCTCTTCGGCGGTGAGCGGCAGGCTGGCGAAGGACGAGGTCATCGAGCCCACCTCCAGCGCGCCCTTGAACGGATTGGTCACGTTGGTGGGATCGGGGCGCTTTCCCGTCCCCGCCCGCGCCGCGTTTTCCGGGGGCGGATTCGCGTTCATGAAATTCGCGTGATAGGCGGCGTAGTCCAGGTTGGCGCGCGTGGGGTTGGTGACTTTGCGCACCAGCACACGCGAGCTGCCGCGCCGGTATTCGCGATTGGCAGTGGAGACCTCGGCGGCCTGGGGCACCTCGACCGCCGTGCCCGGTGATCCTGATGACGCCGTTGCCGCCCAGGGGAAGGCGACACCGGTATGGCCGCAGGCGGCGGTCACCAGCGCCAGCCCAAACGCCGCCGCCGACTCGGGGCACTTTCTCTTACGCATAGAGCCCTCTCTTGAATCGCCACATCACGCGGAGCACGCGCAGGCCGTAGGTCACCGGGTTGAGGTGCGAGATCTCGTCAGCATAGCGCGTGGGGATGGGGGCCTCGCCCACCGCCAGGCCGCGCGCCCGCGCCGAGGCGATCACCTCCATGTCGAAGTCGAAGCTGTCGCTCAGGCGATCCACCGGCACCTCCGTCAGCGCGCGCGGCCCATAGAGCAGATAGCCGCTGTGAAAGTCGGTCATGGGAAGATTGAACACACGACGCTCCATCTTGTTTAGCAGCCAGTTTCCCGCGTATTTGTACCGCGGCATGCCACCCGACAGCGCCTGACCGCCGGCGATGCGCGACCCTTGTACCAGGTCCAGCGGACCACGCTCCAGCGCTGACATCAGTTCCCCCAGCACTTCCGGGCTGTACTGGCCGTCGGCGTGCACCGAGGCCGCCGCGGCGGCTCCGCCGTCCCGGGCGGCGCGCAGTCCAGTCTTCATCGCGGCCCCATAGCCGCCGTTGCTGCCCCGTTCGATCACCCGCAGGCGTGGCGTCGTGGCCAGGAGGGCGCGCGCCGTGGCAGCCGTGTCGTCGGTGCTGCCGTCGTCGACCACCACCATCCGTTCCAGGCCAGGTGGGTTGGCGCGCTCAATGCGGCGGATCACCTCGGCGAGGTGGCGCGCGGCATTGAAGGCGGGCACCACCACCCACAGGTTCATGATGCTCCCTGGGCGCCCTGCCGGCGCCGGTGCGCTCGCGCGCTGCCGTCGGATGTGCCGGCGCTGGTGTGCCGGCGCTGGTGTGCCAGCGTCAGGGCCGGTTCGTATCGGGCCAGGTAGTCGTCGACAATTCCCGGCAGCATCTGCTCGAGCGTCGCGCGCGGTTGCCAGTCCAGCAACCGCTGGGCGCGGGCAATGGAGGGGACCCGCACCACGGAGTCGTCGTAACCGGCGCCGTAAAGCTCGGCGGCGGTCACCGTGCGCACGCGCGGCAGCGGACCACCGGGGCGCCGCCCGCGATAGGCAGCCACCACCAGGCTGGCCAGCTCGCGAATGGTGACGTCGTTGGCCGGGTTGCCCAGGTTCAGTATCTGTCCCGCGCAGGGCTCTGGCCGCTCCACGATGCGCAGCAAGGCATCGACGAACTCGTCGACGCTGACGAATGAACGTCGTTGAGCGCCGCCGTCGACCAGCAACAAATCGCTGCCCGTCAGCAGGGCGTGCATGAATGACGCCAGCACGCGCGGGATGCCCTCGCCGTCCACCCCCGGAATGAAATCCATGCGCGGACCGATGACATTGAAGGGGCGCACCAGGGTGAACCGCAGCCCGGCGTGCTGTCCGTGCGCCCAGATCACCCGTTCCAGCAGCTGCTTGGCGGCGGCGTAGGACCACCGCTCCTTGTGCACCGGCCCCAGGCACAGGGCGGTCTCGTCTTCCACCATGTGGGCCATGGCATTTCCGGCACCGTCCAGCGCCTGGCGGCCGTACACCTCGCAGGTGGACAGGTGAATCAGGCGGTTGCCGCGCGCGGCGCACAATTTCACCAGCGGCACCAGATCGGTGTAGTTGGCGTCGATCACCTCCAGCGGCTGGGTGTTGTAGAGCGCCGGGTTGCACAGCGCGGTGAGCGACAGGATGACGTCGCAGCGGGCGGTGAGGTCATCGAGCAAGCCGGGCGCGTCCAGCCGCGCCTGGATGCGCTGCACGCGTGGCGACCGCGTCTCCAGCTTGTCGAGGGTGATGTCGACAGCGTCGATGGCGTATCGATCCGAACGCTCCAGCAGAGCGGGAACCAGGTGGCAACCGATGAATCCTCCGGCCCCCAGCACCGCCACCCGCGGTGGCGCCAGGCGGGTGGGGCGGCGTCGGCGCGGGAGCGAGGAGGCTGCGGCTTTGGGGGGGGCGCGCACTAACGCGCCTTCGGCGCTCGCGGGAGGGCTAGCCCTCCCGCGGGCCCACCCGCTTGCCGTCGATCCGGCCGGCCTGCCCGGCGCGGCAAAGCCGCGCCTCCCGGTGCTTGGATCGGCGGTGCCGTC
>JBDSME010000068.1:0-3161 GCA_039916065.1 Polyangia bacterium | reverse complement strand
TGCGCAGGCAGGTCGCGAGACGGCGTGACCATCGCCAGGTCCATGTGCCGCGACAGCCGACGGGACGAGGAACGTCCCGGGCCAGCGGAATTGTTTGCGTCCCTGTCCCCGCCCCCGGATGCCCGGATCGATGACCTGCCACCTGATGATCGGGAACCGCCCGCACGAACATCTGTCCGACGATCACGCTCGGCTTCCAGTGTGGAAAGCACTCCCGCCGGCGGCTCGTCTTCGGCCGCCACCCCCGACACACCGGCGAAACCAGTCTGGTCGGCTGCTTCCGTGCCGCTGCTGCCCTGGCCATCCGAAACGCCCTGGCCGTCCATGCCCAGTGGCCCCGGAAGCGGCTGCGCCTCGACCAGCGGTGACAACGTCACGCGCCGGTCCGCCGCCGTGGCAATCAAGCGCTCGCCTGGGTGCATCGCCACGGGCCCACCCACGGAAGCCCCACGGACCAACACGCTTCCCGCAGTGAGATCCACGACCAGTCTTTCATCGCGCGGAGACCAGTCCAGGGTGAACCGGGTACCGATCACATCCACGGTGAATGGTCCGGTGGCCACGGACCAGTGCGCCCCAGAACGGTGCGTCACCGCGAAGCGGGCCCGCCCCCGATCGAGCGCCAACGCCGCGCCATGCGCGTTTCGACCGACCACCCGCAGGCGGGCCCCAGGCGCCAGGGCGACCTCGGTCCCCTCCGAGAAATGTACCGACGCCCCGTCCGGGTCCGTCTGGTCTTGCCCGTCCTCTCCGGAGGCATCTATGATTCCATCCGCGATGGCCACCGCGCCGTCGACCACGTACGAAATTGGCGCGGGCTCGCTCAACATGATGACGGCACCCGCCGCCACCGCCGCCATCGATCCGCCGGTAGCCAGGATCCAGGCACGGCGTCTCCAGCGCTTGCCTCGGCCCATCAGGAAGACGAAATCGGGCAACGGCACCGGTCCAGGCAGAACCTCGTTCCCCACCACCAACTCGGCAGCAGCCCGCGCCCGGCTCTCGGCGCGTCGGGCATCCTCGACTGTCACTGACTCACTCACGGCTTCTCCTTCGTATCGTCCCTGTCGCCCCTGTCTTCCAACTCGACCGCCGAATCCAGTCCATCCAGATCTATATCCAGGTCCACATCTACATCCAGGCAATCCGAACTTGCCAGGCTATCCCCGTTGGTTTCGCCGCCGCCAGGGCCACCCACACTATCCGCATGGGCACCGCTCCCCCTGGGCGGCGTGGCCGCCCGTTCGGTAGCGCCGTCCAGGTAGCGCGCCAGGAGGGGATCGCGTTCGATGCGCTTGTTGATCCGGACGCTGGCGCGTGCCACGTGTCGCTTGGCCGTACCGTAGGAGAGCCCGTGCGCCACCGCCACCTCGGCAATCTCCATCTTTTCGAAGAATCGCGCCACGAAGAGTGATCGGTCCTGCACGCTAACCTCGTCCAGAATCGCATACAGGCGCCGCAAGGCTTCCCGCGCTTCCAGGTCTGGCCCGGCCACCGGTGCGTCCGGCAGGTCGCCACTGGACGTCAGCCGCACCCAGCGCCGCACCTGTGCCCGGCGCAACTCGTTGCGCGCCACCCCCAGACAGATGCTGACCACGAAGCCACGCAACGCGCTGGGGTTACGCAGCTCGTCGATGCGGCGGAACAGCCGCAAGAAAACCTCCTGGGAAAGGTCGGGGGTATCGGCGCCGGCGCCGAAAAAGCGGGTGACCAGCCGCCGCACCATCGGGCTCAACTCCACCCAGGCGGCGGTGTAGGCCCTTTCGTCATGCGCACGCAGAGCAGCGACAAGCTCGGCATCGTCCAGCGCCGTCCTCCGCCCTTTGTCGAAAACAATTACCTTTGACTCGGCCAAGCCTGCCTCACCCAACTAAGAGTCCGAAGCCCCTCCTTTCGGTGCAGCTTTCGCAGCGGCCTTCGAAGGTTGACTGCCGCATTGTGACGCGGGGGCGTCCCGCCCCTGGCTCCCCTCCCATCGGCGGCTTGGACTTCCCGGAACCCGGACATAGACTCCAAGCTTCCCCGGACCCATAGGAGACAGCAAATGCGTACCCAAATGAGTGGATTCAAGTTCTTCAAGTTCCTGATGTTCTCGTCCGTGCTGGGCGCGGGCCTGTTCGCGGCCCGCACCGCGAGCGCCGCCTGCACGAACGATATCGACTGTCCGAACGCGGCATGTGGAGGAGACATCTGCGACTGGTCCGTGAACGACCCCGCACACGAGTGCAAGCCCGCTGGTATGCACCCGAAGGGTGAAGATGGCTGGTGCACGACGGACGCAGACTGCAAGTGCATGGGAGCAGGCGCCAAATGCGTGAGCGTATTCTGCACCTTCGTGTTGCCTTCCCAGGCGCCCGGCGCGCCTGCCACGGGCGGAGCCTCCGGCAGCACCGGCGGGGCATCCGGTACCGGCGGCGCGTCGGCCGGCACCGGCGGCGCGAGCACCGGCCCCAAGCCGGCCAGCGGCGACAGCGGAGGCTGCTCGGTGGGGGGCGCGGCATCCTCGACCGGTCTCGGCGCCATGGTCGGCCTGGCGGCGCTCTTGATCTCGCGGCGACGTCGCGGTCGCGCCTAGCACTCCCTCTACGGAGACGGGCTGGTCGGCCCTGTGAGCTGATGCGCGCGGACAGCGGCGGCTTCGCCGACCGGTGTTCCGCGCGCCTGTAGGGCCACGGCGGCCCAGTCGGCCGCCGCGTCGCCCCGCCGGCCCAACCGTTCCAGAATCGTGGCGCGGTTCGCGCGGGTGCGCGTGTCATCCGGTGACAACGCCACGGCGCGATCGAGGTGGGTCAGGGCGTGGGCGGGGTCTCGCCCTTTGATTTCCAGCGCCCCTAGCCACGCCGCTGTGGCACTCTCGGCGTCGGTGGCCAGGCAGCCGGCGACCGCAAGCGATCGTTCGAAGTAACCGCGCGCGCGCTCGGTCCGCCCGCTGTCCAGCTCGAACACCAGCTCGCCCAGCCGTCGTTGCCATTCGCACGCGCTGACCGGAGATCGTTTCGGTCTGACTTCGAGAGGCAGGGTGGTGGCGCCCTGTTCGACGGAAAACTCGAAGGTGGCCGGCACCTCGTGGGCGGCGATCAGTGCCCGCCACTGTTCGCGCCGTCGCACGAACACCCGGGAATCGGCGGCGCGAAACACCAGCGCCCACTGGTCCGGATCCC
>JBDSME010000067.1:0-9437 GCA_039916065.1 Polyangia bacterium | reverse complement strand
CGGCCGCTGGGTGCCGCCGTGTGCAGCGCGGTTTCGATCTGCGGGATGGCGATGCGTCCGAAGCGTGCCAGGCGGTCGGTGGCCGGAGGGACCAGCGCGTCGTTGCGCTTGGTCAGGATGTTGAGCTCGTCCTGGATGTCGCGGTGGGCGCTCTCTTCACAGGAAAGGCAGGCGGCCAGCAGGACCGTCGCCAGGGCGACCAGCGGACTCGGCCGGGCGGTCACGATGGCGCGGCGACCGGCGCGGGAGCGACATCGGTGGCGACGGCGCTGGCAAGCTGCTCCCGGGCCTCCACGGGCTCGGGCCCGCTGCGCCGCACGTTGCGCGCGATCGATTTCGACACCGGGTCGGCCGGCGTGGTGAAGATGGTGGCCGCGCCGCCACCTCCTTCGATCCCCGCCGCGCCCGAGCGCTCCAGATCTCCGAAAAAAATCTCGCCCAGATCCAGCAGCGCCGCCGGGTCGCTGGTCCCCCCGCTCTTCTGCCGCAGTTGCGATCCGCCCCACAGCCCGCGCGAGTACCAGGCCAGCGTCTTGCGCAGCTCATGGACGCGCATCTTCTCGTGCGCGTAGGTCATGCACAGGTCGGCGTGTCGGCGCCAGACCCGTCGGCGCTCGGCCAGCGTCGGCGGGCCGGGGTCGGGCTCGCCCCGCGACAGCGCCGCCAGCGACCGAAAAAGCCACGGGTTGCCCATGGCGCCGCGCCCGATCATCACGCCATCGCATCCCGTGCCGGCCTTCATGCGCAGGTACCCGGCCACATCCTTGACGTCGCCATTGCCCACCACCGGGACGTGGGACGGCAAGGCGGCACGAACGGCGGCGATCGGCGCCAGCTGTGCCTGTCCAGAGAATCCCTGGGCGCGGGTCCGCCCGTGAACGGTGATCATGGCGGCGCCCACGTCGACCAGGCGCTGCGCGAACTCGGCGGCGTTCATGGAAGATTCGTCCCAGCCAGTGCGGTGCTTGACCGTGACTGGAATGGGCGCAGGGACCGCCCGGCGGACCGCGTCCACGAGCGAAGCCGCCAGCTCGGGTTCGCGCATCAGGGCGGAGCCGCACATCCCGGCGGTCACCTTCTTGGCCGGGCACCCCATGTTGATGTCGACGATGGAAGCGCCCACGTCGACGGCCATCTCGGCGGCGCGCGCCAGAGCCGCCGGTTCGCGTCCGAAGATCTGCACGGCGAAACGCCGCCCGTCCAGGCTGGGCCACATCCGGTCCACCGCCTTGCGCGCGCCCCGGGTCAGCGCCTCCGCCGAGAGGAACTCCGTGAAGGTCAGCGCCGCGCCCAGCTCTTCGCAGACGGTACGGAAGGGCAGGTCGGTGACCGCCTCCATGGGCGCCAGAAGGACGCCCGGCTCAAACTGCAACGACCCAACGCGCATGGGCGCGCCAGCATAGCAGATGCGCCCCCCGCGGGTGCCCGCGGGGCCCGGGGGCCCTCCCCTCCTGAACTTTTCGGGACGCTAGATGCCTTGCCCGATCGAAAATGTAGACGATGGAAGCAAAATTTCCGTTTCCGCCGATCGCGACGCCGATTGAGCACGGGAGGTCCGGCTTTGCTGGACCGGCTCCGCCGCTGAGCAACTCCGAGGGGGTCTCGCAGGGGGCCTTCCGAGGCCCCTTGCGGCGGCGAAGCCGCCCTAGTTGACGCCGAGCAGCTCGACGTCGAAGACCAGCTCTGAGTTGGGGGGAATGGCGCCCCCAGCGCCGCTGGCGCCGTACCCCAGGGCGGCGGGGATGCGAAGCTGGCGTTTGCCGCCGACCTTCATGCCGGCCACGCCTTCGTCCCAGCCCTTGATGACCATCCCCGCGCCCAGCTTGAACGCGAACGGATCGCCGCGATCAAGGGAGCTGTCGAACTTCTTGCCGTTGGTCAGCCACCCTGTGTAGTGCACCTTCACCGAATCGCCGCTCTTCGCGACGGGCCCGGTACCCTTCTTGAGATCCCAGTACTTCAGGCCGGAGGGTGTGGTGACCACCTTGCCCGTCGTCTTGGACGGAGCGGCATTGTCAGCGGCCCGCGCGGCGGGCGCGGCCACCAGGGTGGGGACGGCGAGGAACAAGAAAAGGGCGGGAACCAGGCCTCTGAGCGTGGACATGAAATGGATTCTCCTTGGCAAAGTGAAGCGACAGTATCACGCGCCGCATTCGATTGGCGCGCTGCTATCCTGTTCGTGTTTGAGTCCTGGCGCGCATCTCGTCTTCCTCGCCGCGTTGCCGGTGGCGACGATGGTGACGACGTCCCTCGCCACCACGGGTTGCCCACGTGGCGAAAAGCATGCGGGCGCTTCCGGAAGTTCCGCTGCCCGTCAATCCGACGATTCCGACGATTCCGACCATGCCGACGACGCGCCCGCCGCTGCCGCTGACGCCTCGTTGGCGGGGGTGGTCGATCCCTGGACCTGGCCACGGGCAGCGGGAGCCTCCGACCGCGAGCGTGCACTGGAGGACATCGGCCCCTACGAGCCCCGCGACCGGGCGCAACCGAGGTCGCCCCTCGTCAACACCAACGGTTACTACTGGACCGAACTGGTGGGGCTGCCCTGGAATCGCGACGTCGACCTCGACTTCGACGCCGAACCGGTGGACCTGGATGCCGACGGCGTACCCGACACGCACCTCACCCGTCACTTGCATGTAAAGGGCGGGGTTCTCGAGCAGCCACGGCTCTTCGGTCTGGTGCCGACTCCTGATGACCCACGGGGACGCGTGGGCCGGATCTCCGTCTCCACCGGGGTGCTCGGGTTGCGCGAGGCCCTGACCCCCGACGGCACGCCGAGCGGCCACATCGGCATGACCTGTTTCCTCTGTCACGGGGGCACCGACAGCGCCGGACGCATCGTGCTCGGCCTGCCCGGGGTGGCGTTCGACTACGGCCTGTTGCTGGCCACCGCCGCGGTGCTGGCTGACGACAATGCCGTGGCCGCCGCCGAACGCCGGGCCCGTGGTTTCCCCGACGGTCGTACGGTGCGCGCCCGATTGATGATGGCGGGGCCCGGACGGCAGGATCTCACAGGCGAATTTGGTCTGGACGTCACCGTACCCGGAACGCACGCCGCACACTATCCAGGAACCGCGCGGGTGCGACAGGGGACCACCGGAATCGTCAATCCCCTCAGCGTGCCGGGAATCCTGGCGGCCAGCGGCGTCGACCTGCAGAACTGGTCGGGGTCCGAGGTCGCCAGCGTTCGATGGCTGCGCCGGCTGGTCGCGCTTGGAGGCCAGCCGCCGGCAGACACGCTGGCCGCGCTGGGATTGCCCGCGGCCGACCTCGACGACGCTCGGTCGGCGGCGGCCACGCGTCGGGCCCTGTTGCTGGATTTGCGCAACCTGGGCACCCTGGGATTGCAGCAGGATTCTTTCCCCGGACTGCTGTGGGCGGACGCCATCTATGGGAACGGGGCGCTGGCGCCGGTAGCTCTGATCGCTGTTCCCCGGATGTATGGAGCGGCCGCCATTCGCGGCGTTCTGTCGCGCGAGCGACTGGCGGCGCCGTCCGCCGTCCTTGCTGGTGACGGTGCGCGCGGTCAGGCCACGGCCGCCGCCGTGGAACGGGGGCGAGAGATCTTCGCCAATCGCATCGTGGGTGCCGTGGCCAACCGCCAGATACTGAAGGAGGCGCCGGCGGTGTACGCCGCCGCCAAGCCGGGTAGAGCCGCCCACCTGCCTATTTTGGCGCCCATCGATGAAGCGCTCCCCCCCACCTTCAACGTGCGCTGCGCCGATTGTCACAGCGCCACGCCCGGAGGAACGCCCATCCCGCTGTCGTCCGCGCTCACACCGCTCGGCCGCTGTTCCCACTGCCACCGCGCCCACTCCGCGTTCGAAAACGAGACGGGCGCCTCACCGTCCGCCTCACCCACCCCGACGGACCGTCAGCCACGCAAACCGTTGGTACAGCTGGCCGTACCGCAGGCCGCAACCGCCGAGGTGACGTTCTGCACCGGATGTCACCACCGCCATCGCCCCTTTTCGCCCGTCGTCTACTCGTCCAGTCTCTTGCTGCCTTTCGACGCCGACGGTGACGGCAAGGCCCAGGACGACGAGGACGACGACCGGCGCGCCGGGGGCATCGGTACCGAAGCGCTGCTGGCCTTCGACGTCCCTCGTCCCCAGCGCCCCGCCGGCGGCTTCGCCATAGACCTGCCTTCCATCAGCCGCCTGTATGACGTGGGCGCCATCGGCACGGCCCGCGTTGGTGCTGGCTGGGTACGCGTGCCGCCGCTGCTCGGCGTGCGCGCCACGGCGCCCTATCTCCACAACGGCTCCGTCCCCACATTGCGCGCGTTGCTCAACCCGGCGCCGCGACGCCCTCGGCGGTTCGCGCTGGGAGCGGCTGGATTCGTCCTGAACACCGCCCTCCCCGGCAATGGCAACGGGGGCCATGAATATGGCACCCGGCTGACGACGCGCGAAAAATCCGATCTGGTGGCGTACCTCGAATCTCTATAGACCGGCATCTTTACGGCGGGCATGGTTCGCTGCCGCTCACATGCCCCCGGTCCCCCCTCGCTCCACCCGGCAAGGCCGGGTTACGCTCGCCCGTTAAACGGCAGCAGACCGCGCTGGTTACTTGGCGTAGTCCGTGGCGCGGGTTTCGCGGATGACGGCCACGCGAATCTGACCGGGATAGGCCAGGTCCGACTCCACGCGACGGGCGATGTCCTTGGACAGAAGGCGCGCCTGATCGTCGCTGACCTGCGAGTTCTCCACGATGACGCGCACTTCCTTTCCCGCCTGGATGGCGAAGGCGCGTTCCACGCCGGGGAAGCTGGAGGCGATCTTCTCCAGATCGTGCAGCCGCTGCACGTACGACTCCAACATCTCGCGGCGTGCGCCCGGGCGCTGGCCGGAGAGCACGTTGGCGGCATCCACCAGGTGGGCGATAACGTCGGTCGCCACCACGTCACCGTGGTGGGCTTCGATGGCGTGTATCACGCGCGGGGACTCGCCAAACTTGCGGGCGGTCTGGGCGCCGATGACGGCATGGGGGCCTTCCGCTTCCTGATCGATGGCCTTGCCGATGTCATGCAGCAGCCCCGCCCGCCGCGCCACCTTGACCGGCAGCCCCAGCTCCGCCGCCATGGCGCCGGCCAGGATGCCCACCTCCATCGAATGCTGCAGCAGATTTTGCGCGTTGCTGGAGCGGAACTTCAACCGGCCAATCAGCCTCACCAGCTCGGGAGGCAACCGGCCGAGGCCCAGGTCCAGGATGGCCTTCTCGCCGGCGTCCCGGCACTGCTGCTCGACCTCTTGCGTGGCCTTCTCAACGGACTCTTCGATACGCGTGGGATGGATCCGTCCATCCGCGATCAGCCGGATCAGCGCCAGTCGGGCGATCTCCCGCCTCACCGGATTGAAGCAGGAGATCACCACCGCCTCGGGCGTGTCGTCGATGATCAGATCGATACCCGTGGCCGCTTCGATGGCGCGGATGTTGCGCCCCTCGCGGCCGATGATCCGCCCCTTCATGTCGTCGGACGGCAGCGGCACCGTCGAAACCGTCCGCTCCGTGACGTATTCCCCGGCGTACCGCTGAATGGCGGCGGCGATGATGGTCTTCGATCGGTTCTCCGCCTCGGCGCGCGCCTCATCCTCGATGCGCTTCACCTCGGCCACCGCGGCCAGCCGCGCCTCGCCGTGGATCTCGTCCGTCAAAGCCTGCCGCGCCTCCGCTTGCGACAGACCGGCGGTTTTCTCCAGTCGGGCTTTGGCCTCGATGGCCAGCGCCGCGGCCGCCCGGGCGGATGCCTCCGCCGCCGCCTCGCGCGCCGCAATCTGCTTTTCGCTTCTGGCCATGTCCTCCAGCTGGCGCTCCAGATCGCGCCGCCGCCGCTCCGTCTCGCGCTCCTTCTCTCCCAGCTCCGCCGTCAAACGATCCAGCTCGCGTTGTCGGGCCTTCTGTTGGGCCTCGACGTCGGCGCGCGCCTTCTGCGCCAGCTCCTTGGCGTCCAGGGCCGCTTGCCGCTTCAATGATTCGGCCTCGGACTTGGCCGCCTCGATCAGGCGTTGCTTCTCTTCATCGCTCTGGGCCAGGGCCGGCGCGCGGAGCGCCCTTCCCACCAACAGAGCCACCACGAACACCGCCAACAAGAGCGGTATCACCACCGCCATCGATAAATTCACGGATCCACCTTTCGGCGACGGGGCCGTGCCCCATCAATCAATCCTTGTACGCCTGCCCCCTCGGAAAAAACCGCCGCGCCGCCGTGACAACGAATCACGCGCGCATCGGTCACCAGACAATCCACGCGGGCGTCCCGCGCATCCGCGGGGACGTTGTCCACCACCTGAAAGTCGTAGCCCACGCCCACCACGAAACCGGGGCGCCCCCCGCCCTCCCCGGCCAGCACTTCGTCGTAATAACCGCCCCCGAACCCCAGCCGGTTGCCTTGGTCGTCGAACGCCAGCCCCGGCACCAGCATCACCTCAACCTCGCCGGCGGCCACCTCAGGACACGACGGGTCAGGCTCCCAGATGCCGAACCGCCCTGGTCGCAGGTCACCGCGGTCGGCCAGATGAAACCGCAGCCGCGGTTTGACCTGAACGTCACCGTGAACTTCACGGTCACCCCGAGCGAGATCTCCGTCAACGCTGCCGTTGGCCGCACCGCCATCAACTCCATCGTCGGCGGCGCTGGCGACGCGCGGCCAGGCCAGTCGGGCCCCTCCCCGTGACGCAGTCTCCAGGGCAGGCGCCGGGTCGATTTCGGCACGGGTCGCCGCGAACCCAGCCACGTAGCCCCCGCTGGCTGCTGCCGCTCGAAGCTCGGGCAGCCCGGCCAGCAACGCCGCCACATGGGACGCCGCTCGTTCCTGCACGTCGACCGGCAGGCGGGATCGCTCTGCACTCATCACCCGCCGCAGAGAGCGTTTTTGGTCTTCCAGAGCTGCTGATTCGGCCGAAGCCATTGGCCCTCACCGCGCCGGAGCGCTGGGTGCGGGATGGCACTGCCACCATTGGACAACGTCTCGGTCTGACCGCCGAACTACCTCTCCAACCTGACTATCTAGACGTTCGCCGACGGCGAAGCGGTGAATCCCACGAAACAAAATGGAAAAGAAGAGAAATAGAATTTCAGAAAACCGAAAATATAGAAGCGGAAAACGTAGATGCGCGCGTTGTTCGATCTTCTGCAGGTCCGTCGATCAAATGACGCGCAATTGATGCTGACTCGACGCTCTATACTCGCCCCACCTTCGCCAGGTAGTCAAGCAAGCTGCGGGCTTTCTCGCGGACGCTCTTCTTCAGGTCGGCGGCCTCCTGCCGCGTTTGAAACAGCTCCTCCGCCACCTGCAGGGCCGTCAGAATGGCGACCGCCTGGGTGTCGGGACTACGCGACGCCTTCTGGACATCGCGAAACTTGTTGTCGACGTAGGCGGACAGCGACTTCACCAACCGGTCGTCCTGGTCGGTCTTCAGCGTGTACCGCTGCCCCGCCACCTGAACCGTAACCGAACGTTTCACCCCGCGACTGTATCACGATACGGCGGCGCCGCGGCGCGCGCACCCCGTCTGGATCATCGAGACACGTTCGCCGGCTGGTGAACAACCGTCAGCGTGGGCAGCACCAGAGCGTCGCCCGTGACGGCCGACGGAGCGCCGGGCAACCGCGCCTCGACCATGAAAACATCGCCCGCGCCCGTGTTCAGGAATGGTGCGCCAAAGACATGCGCCGCCGTGAGCTGATACGCCGCCGGCCAGTTGGGACTGAATCCGTACACCAGCTTGAAGGGGCGGTAGTGCCCAACCCCTTCGGCCGAACGCGTGCGGTCCAGGATGAACTGCACCGCCGCCGTGGTCTGCGGCACCGACCAGCGAGAATCAACGGCGTAGTAACCGCGCAGCCCCAGAAACCCCGCGCTGGCGAACAGCAGCAGGTAGATCACCGCGCCCCAGCGCGCGAGGGGCCGGGCCAGCAATCGCCCCAGCAGGTACGCCGGCGGCAAGAAGGCCAGCGGCAGCACCGTGCTCACGTAGTGCGGATAGCCGCCCTTGCCGGACAGCAGGTACAGGAAAGGAATTCCCGCCACGGCGGTCACAAAGGCGACCAGCAACACGTTCTCCGGTTGCGACGCCTGGCTCCCCGGGCGCAACCGACGCCACAAGACCCGAGCGAACATCAACCATGACAGCACGGTGAAGGTCCAGGTTGCCACCAGCCCCACCCAGCACAGGAGCCCGCCCGTTTTGCCCCATCCGGCCCCCGCGAAGAACGCGTTCGTCTGCTCGATGCCGGCGCCCCGCCAGAAGCGCGCCAGATCGAAGGAATGCCAGAAACCCTGGTTCCACAGATACGACACATCCGTGGTGGTAAATCCCACGAAATACAGCAGCAGTCCCTGCAGCACGTACCACGAACGTCCCCCGCCCTGCGACCGGTGCACGATGGCCAGCGTGTTCGCGAACCCGTGTCCCACTTCGTGGATGAGATACGGCAAATAGCAGAGCGCCCCCAGCGCCAGACCCAGCAGCAACGGCCGCCGCGGCCGGGGACGCCAGACAGCAAAGGTGACCAGGGTGATCAGCCAGAAGTGCAGCGCCGAAAGGTGCACCTGAAATCCGATTACCAGCAGGAACGCCAGGGCCCCCTGCGCAAACGCGCCGCCCTGCCCCGCCCCGCCGGCCCCGGCCGGCATCGTCGTCACGGTCGTCACGGCCAATGAAGGCAACCAGACGAGCACCAGCGCGCACAGCGTGGGGATGAGATAGCTCGGCCAGGAGCTGTTGGTGTAGACAATCCACCAGGGCGACAGCGCCGAAAGCACGAGAAAAGCGACCGCCGTGGGACGATCAAAGGCCCGCGCCACCGCGGCGGCCAGCGGGCCCAGCACCACCAGCCCGCCCAGACTGAACAGCGCATACGCGCGCAGCGGTGAGGGCGCGCCGAGCTGGGTCAGCCCCAGCAACCAGAAGAATGCGGAGCCCGGGTGACGCGCCGCCGTGCCACTGATGGGGTGCCCCAGCACCGGAAAACTCTTGCCGGTAGCGATGTCACATCCGATGCTCCAGAACCAGGATTCCTCGCCGCTGAAGCGAGCCTGGCGGATCGACCAAAGCCTCAAGAGCAGCCCCGCCAGCATCGCCGCCGCGCTCAGCGTCCATCCCAGGTTCTCCGCCGCCCAGGGACGGCGCGCCCACGCCAGCAGTCGGGGAGGGAAGACCACAGCCGCTATCCCCCATCCCGTCTCAGTGGCGATGGCGATGGCGATGGCGATGGCGATGGCGGTGGCGGTGGTGACCGGCGAAGGAAGGTGGGGCCGAGCGCGCTCGAAACGGGGACGAACTCTCGCTGATGCGCCTGAAGGTAGCCGTCGATGGCCCGCTGTTGCTCGATGGTGAACCAGCCCCGCTGGACAATGAGGGCAGGCGGCATTCGTTCCATCTCGGCGCGGTAATAGTCGGTATTGAACCGCGCCCCCAGCCCCGCGA
>JBDSME010000066.1:0-11574 GCA_039916065.1 Polyangia bacterium | reverse complement strand
AAGCGCACCGGACAGGTGCACCCAGCGGCGCACCCGGCGCTGCCGAAGTTCGTACTTGATGGTCATGGCCGTGATGGAAATGACGAAAGCCTTCAAGGACTTCGGTTCGCGCAGTCCACCGACCTTCCGGAACAGGCACATGAAAACGTCCTGGACCATGTCCTCGACGTCCTGGCTGGGACCGAAGGTCCGCTTCAACATGCGGTGGACCATGGGCGCAAATCGTCCCCACGCCACCCGCGGTGCCTGAACGTCGCCGGCCATCATGGCGCGCGCCAGGGTGGCGTCGTCGGCCGACGTGAGCTGTCCGCCGGGGAGGTAGACCAGCCGAGCCGTACGAGAGACCTCTGGCATCAGGATCCTCGATTGCCGGCGTGCGCCCGGGAACTCCGCCCGGCCAGGAACTCCCCAGATCTCATCGCAGGTTAAGTAGCCACAGGGCCCTGCTACAGCTCAGAAAAACCTACCGAGGCCCTAGAATTGCACATATCGGAGAGTTCCCGCGACACACCGCGGCTGGCGCGCCCCCGGAAGCACCGGTGTGTACAGGTGTCGGAGAGGATCCAGAGTTTTGGTGAGATCGGAACGCCACGCCGATCAGGGCTGACCAGTGAGGGCTTCCAGCACGTCGCTATCGACGGGGACCGGGGCGACCCCCCAGATCTCCGATGCGTACTGCCGAATGGTGGCGTCGCTGGAGAACCGCGAGGCCCCAGCGATGTTGTGCAGCGCCATGCGCGACCAGGCCCGGCGATCCTGGAACAGCGTGGCGGCCCGGTCCTCGGTGGCGACGTAGGCGTCGAAGTCGGCGCACACCATGTACGGATCGTGGTTGCGCAGCTTCTCGATGATCGCGGCGAAGCGGTCGGGGTTGCCCAGGCTGAAGAAGCCCGATTCGATGAGATCGAGCGCTTGAGCCAGGGCGGGACTGCGCGCGATGTAGTGGCGTGGGTCGTATCCCTGGGCCCGAACCGCCTCCACACCAGCGGTCTCGAGGCCAAACAGCAGAAAATTATCGGGCCCTACCTCTTCGCGAATCTCCACGTTGGCACCGTCGAGGGTGCCGATGGTCAGCGCGCCGTTCAGGGCCAGCTTCATGTTGCTGGTTCCCGAAGCTTCGGTGCCGGCCAGCGAGATCTGTAGGGAGACGTCGGCGGCGGGAATGATGGCCTGCGCCAGGGTTACGCCGTAGTTCGGGATGAAGCAGACCTTCAGCCGGTCGGCGACCTCGGGATCGCGGTTCACCACGTCGGCAACGTCATTGATCAGCCTGATATGCAGCTTGGCCATGGCGTACCCGGCGGCGGCCTTTCCCGCGAACAGATAGGTGCGGGGGGTGACCGTCGCCCCGGGATTCGCTTTCAGGCGGATGTAGTGGGCGATGATCTGAAGGCAGGCCAGCAACTGACGCTTGTACTCGTGGATGCGCTTCACCTGGGTCACGAACATGGAAGCGGGATCCAGCGCGACCCCCGTGGTCGCCTCGATCAATCGAGACAGGTCCTGCTTGTTCTCGTACTTGGTGCGCCAGAGCAGGTCCAACAGTTCGGGATCGTGATCCAGCGCGCGCAGCCGGCCCAGATCTTCCAGATCGTGGTTGGTCCACCGCGTCCCCAGGCGATCGATCAACACGCGCGAGAGGCGCGGGTTTGCGTAGAGCAGCCACCGCCGCGGGGTGACGCCGTTCGTCTTGTTGTTGAATCTCTCGGGCCACAGGGCGTGAAAATCCGGCAGCAGGTGCGACATCACCAGCTCGGTGTGAAGCCGGGCCACCCCGTTGATGCTGTGGGACCCCACGGTGGCCAGGTTGGCCATGCGAACGTGACGGACGCCGCCCTCGTCGATGATGGACATGCGCGCCATGCGATCGAAATCACCGGGCCAGCGCGTCTGCACCTGCCGCATGAAGCGGTGGTTGATCTCGTAAATGATCATCATGTGGCGGGGGAGCAGCTCTTCCATCAGCGGCACCGACCACTTCTCCAGCGCCTCGGGCATCAAGGTGTGATTGGTGTAGCCGAGGGTGTTCTGGGTGATCTCCCAGGCCTGGTCCCACTCCATGCCCTCCTGATCCATCAGCACGCGCATCAACTCGGCCACGGCGATGGACGGGTGTGTGTCGTTCAACTGGATCGCGATCTTGTCAGCGAACTCCTGAAACCCCGCGTGCTTCCGCTTGTAGTGCTTGACGATGTCGGCGATGGAACAGGCCACGAAGAAGTACTGCTGCTTGAGGCGCAACGCCTTGCCCACGTCGGTCTGGTCGTTCGGGTACAGCACCTTGGAGATGTTTTCGGTGTCGATCTTCTCTTCAACCGCGCGCAGATAGTCGCCTTCGTTGAAGAGCTGCAGATCGAAGTCGCGGGTGGCCCGGGCCGCCCAGAGGCGCATGGTGTTGACGGTGTTGGTCTCGTGCCCGACGATGAAGGAGTCGTAAGGAAGTCCGATCACCTGGCGGGCGTCGACCCAGTCGTAGAAGACGCGGCCGTCGGGGGCGCGGTGGGTTTCCACGCGGCCGTAAAAATTTACCGTTTGGACGTCCTCGTGACGGGGCATCTCCCAGGGGTTCCCGTACTGCAGCCAGTTGTCGCGGCGCTCGACCTGCTGTCCTTCCTCGATGCGCTGCTCGAAGATGCCGTATTCGTAGCGGATGCCGTAACCGACTGCAGGAAGCTCGAGAGTGGCCAGCGAATCCATGAAGCAGGCCGCCAGCCGGCCCAGCCCGCCGTTCCCCAGGCCGGGATCGCCTTCGCGTTCAAGCACGTCGACCAGATCCAGCTTCTGTTCGGCCACCATCTTCTCGGCGGTGGCGTACAGTCCCAGGTTGATCAGGCACAGCCCCAGGCTGCGGCCCGTGAGAAACTCCGACGACAGGTAATGCGCGCGCTTCACGTCGCGCTCCAGGTAGGTGCGCTGGGTGGCGATCCACCGTTGCACCAGCCGATCGCGCACGGTGTGGGCCATGGCGCGATAGAAGTCGACCGCGGTGGCGTCGCGGAGATCCTTGGCGCAGGTGTAAAGCAGGTGGTCGAGCACGCTGCGCTTGAAGGTGGCGGCGTCGAGGGGCGGGGCTGGTTGCCGCCTGGCCAGGGTGCCGGTGAGTGCTGTGGGAAGTATCTGTTCCGTGGTGACTGAAACCGCCATCTGTCGCTCCTCCTCCGCCTCCTGGTGCTCTGGTCCTCCGTCCTCCCCCTGCTGGTCCCGGCGCCGTCTCCTTGACTGTCGCTGCTACTGCGACTGGCTCTGTTCCGCGGTGCCCTCCGCCGGCGCGCCGGTCAACCCCTGCATCACCTCACTGCAAATCTGCGAGACCTCGTCCACCACGTGGGTCAAGAGCGGATGGATGCTGGAAGGAAGCGTGTCTTCTTCATACAACCCCAGCCAGCGGTCGAGTGCTTCCATGCGAGCGAGCGCCGGCGCCGCCACGCTCTGCGCGACGCCTTGATCTTGCGCCGGCCAGATGCGGCGCATGACGTTGAGCGCGGAACGGGCGCAGTAGCGCAGCGATCGGGGGAAGGCGGGCTCCAGCAAGAGGAACGAAACGACCGATTTGCGGGTGACCCGCCCCTGAGACCGGCGCATGAACGCCTCGAACCCCGAGCAGGCGCGCAGCAGCGACAGCCACAGCGCCGTCTGCAGGATCTGGTGTTGTCCCTCGGCGGCGCCGAGCAGCATGTGGTGGTGCATGTCCAGGATGCGCGCGGTCTGCCCCACCCGCTCCAGCAACACCCCCAGCCACAGAAAATCCATCGGTGAGTCGTGCAACATGGTGCTGCGGACCAGACCCAGGCAGAGCTGGGTAGACGAACGAATGCGGCGGTAGACCTCATCGCGATCCTGGATGTACTGGCGGCTGGCCTCCTCGCCCATGAACCAGAGGAAGAGCTGATTGGTGGACTGCCAGATGTCGCCGCTCAGCACCTCGCGGACGGAACGGGCGCTCTCGCGCGCTCCGCGGATGGAGTTGCGCACGGACACCGGGTTCTCGGGAGCCCAGGTCAGATAGGTCTGGACGATCTCGCCGTTGTCGGCGGCGCTGGCGTCGAAGCGCTCGAGAAAGTCCGGATACTGCCCCGACACGGTGACCAGGGGACGCCAGCACTCCAGCGCCGGCAGCTCGGCGTCGAAGGCCAGGGTGCGGGTGACTTGCAGCAGGCGCGCCGTGCTTTCGGCGCGATCCAGGTAGCGCCCCACCCAGAAGCAATGATCCGCCACCCGCGAAATCATCGCTCCGCCTCCACCCAGGTGTCCTTCGACCCGCCGCCCTGGCTGGAGTTCACCACGTAGGAGCCTTCGCGCAGGGCCACCCGGGTGAGCCCGCCGGGCAGGACCCAGGTCCCCGTGCGGCTGGTGAGGATGAAGGGGCGGAAATCCACGCGCCGCGGTTCCAGGCAACGCCGCTCGGGGATCCAGGTGGGACAGGTGGACAGCTCGATGCGCGGCTGGGCGATGTACCGGCGCGGATCGGCGATGATCTTCTGCCGAAACTCCTCGCGCTCGGCGGCGGTGGACTGGGGACCCATCAGCATGCCGTATCCCCCCGCTTCGTCGACTGCCTTGACCACCAGCTGTCCCAGGTGTTCCAGCACGTACAAGCAGTCCTTGGGACGGGCGCAGACGTAGGTGGGGACCTGACCCAGCAACGGATCTTCGCCCAGGAAGAACTTGATCAGCTCGGGGACGTAGGCGTAGGTGGCCTTGTCGTCGGCCACCCCGTTGCCAGGGGCGTTGACCAGGGCCACCTTGCCGGCGGCGTAGGCGCGCATCAGTCCCGGCACGCCGAGAAGGCTGTCCGCGCGAAAAAACTCTGGATCCAGGAAGGCGTCGTCGGTACGGCGGTAGATCACGTCCACGCGCCGCGGCCCCTTGGTGGTGCGGACGAACACCTCATCGCCGGTGACGAAGAGATCCGAGGCCTCTACCAGTTCCAGTCCCATGGAACGCGCCAGGAAGCTGTGCTCGAAGTAGGCCGAGTTGAATGGACCCGGCGTCAGCACCACCGGCGTGGCGCTGTCCGGATCCGTCGGTGACACAGACCGCAGCACCTCCGCCAGTTGCGTGGGATATTCGTCGACCCGGCGGACGCCCGCGTGGGCCATCACCTGCTGGAACACGCGCTTGGTGACCGTGCGATTTTCCAGGACGTACGACACCCCGGACGGGGTGCGCAGATTGTCTTCCAGGACCCGCAGGACACCGGCGGGGTCCCGGATAAGGTCCACACCGGCGATGTGAATGCGCACGCCCCCCGCCGGGCGCAGGCCGCGCAGCTTGGGGATGTACTGCCGCGATTCGTGGATCAGTTCAGGCGGCAGGATTCGTTCCTTCAGTACGCGCTGCTCGCCGTAGACGTCATCGAGGAAGAGCTGCAACGCCCGCAAGCGCTGCATCAGCCCGCGTTCGGTGCGCTTCCACTCCTCGGCGCCGATCACCCGAGGCACCAGGCAGACCGGCATCACCTTCTCGGCGCCGCGCTGATCGGAATAGACGGAAAAGGTCACGCCCTGCTGGATGAGGGCGAGCTCCGCCAGCGCCTGGCTGCGCGCGAACTCGTCGGGGCCCAGGCCGGCCAGCAACTCGGCGGCCGCGCCGACGTGCCGGCGGGGGGTGCCAGCGGCGTCCACCATCTCGTCGTACGTACCGGGAATGGGGCGATAACCGTCGAGAATCGCCGGCAGGGTCTGTTCCGTCATCGCGCGTAGCACCACAGCACTGCGAAGCAATCTACGCCAACGACTTCCACGACACCACGGCCCCGGACAAGAGTTACGACGATCATACCCAAACGAAACGTGACGTTTACCAGGCAGCGACTACCCTTACGCCGCTATCAGAGTCGCACTTCATCATCTGAGTCGTTATCGGTATGACCGCCCGGTCTCGCTGTCACCGCACGTGGTGCGCCTGCGACCTGCCTCGCACAGCCGCACGCCCATCGTCTCCTATTCGTTGAAAGTGCGGCCCACGCAGCACTTCATGAACTGGCAGCAAGATCCCTTCGGGAACTACCAGGCGCGGCTGGTCTTCCCCAAGGCCACCGACGTGCTGGAGGTGGAGATCGACTTGATCGCGGAGCTGACCGTGATCAATCCCTTCGATTTTTTCCTGGAGGAAGGGACGGAGGTCCTGCCCTGGCGTTATGCGCCGCCCCTGCGACGGGAGTTGGCCCCTTACCTGGAGACCTTGCCGCTGGGACCGCTGCTGGCTCAGCAGGTGGAACATGCGCGGTCTGCTTTCGCACGAGCGGGGCGGCGCACCATCGATGTGCTCGTGGACATCAACGCCCGGGTGCACGACCTTCTCCGTTACGACATTCGCATGGAGCCGGGCGTGTTGACGCCCGAGCAGACGTTGTCGGGCGGCCACGGCTCCTGCCGCGACTTCGCCTGGCTGCTCTGCCAGATGCTGCGCCACCTGGGTTTCGCCACCCGGTTTGCCTCTGGTTATTCCATTCAGCTGAAACCGGACGAAAAGCCGCTGGAGGGGCCGGCCGGCGTGGCGGAGGACGTGACGGATCTGCACGCCTGGACCGAGGTCTTCCTGCCCGGCGCCGGGTGGGTGGGCCTGGACGCGACCAGTGGGCTGTTCAGCGGCGAGGGGCACATTCCGTTGGCCTGCACGCCCGATCCGGAGGCGGCGGCTCCGGTGAGCGGCTCCTTCACCTTTTCCCCCAACTCGGAGGGCGATCGCGTCGAGGAGAAGTTCGACGTGGTGATGTCGGTGCAGCGGCTGCGTGAGGAGCCTCGGGTCACCAAACCGTACACCGAGGATGAATGGACGCGCATCGACGCGCTGGGCGAGCTGGTCGACGCCAAGTTGAAGTCGGGGGACGTGCGCCTGTCCATGGGCGGAGAGCCGACGTTCGTTTCCATCGACGATCCGGACGGGGAGGAATGGAACACCGCCGCGACTGGCGCCAACAAGGGGCGGCTGGCCGACGCGCTGGCCCGCCGCATGTTGCGCCGGTTCGCGCCGGGCGGAGTGCTTCACCACGGCCAGGGCAAGTGGTACCCCGGCGAATCCCTGCCGCGCTGGTCGATCGGCTGCTACTGGCGGCCCGATGGCGTGCCGGTGTGGCGCGAACTGGCGCTGCTGCACGCCGACGGCAACGACGGCGGCGCCGCGACCAAGCAGCCGGCGCACGGACCGGAAGCCGCGGCGGCCTTCGTCACCGAGCTGGCCACCCGGCTGGGCGTCGATCCCAGCTTCGCCATCCCCGGCTACGAGGACTCCTGGTACTACCTGTGGCGGGAACGTCAGCTTCCGGTGAATGTCGATCCCCTGCGTTCGAAGCTGGAGGACCAGGAGGAGCGCAAGCGCCTGGCGCGCGTCTTTGATCAGGGGCTGAGCAAGGTCGTGGGATACGCCCTGCCGCTGGCGCGCGATGAAGACGGTACGCACTGGCGCAGTGGGCCCTGGTTCTTGCGGCGACAACACCTGTTTTTGCACCCCGGTGACTCGCCCATGGGGTTTCGGCTGCCGATGGAGGGACTGCCGTGGATGGCGTCCGGAGATCGCCCGGAAGGGACCGCGCTGGATCCCCTGGCCCTGCGCCCGCCGCTGGCGCCCGTTGGCGGTACGGCCACCGGTCGGGGCAGTGGCGGACTTGCCGGCGGCGGACTTGCCGGCGGCGTGGAGATCCGCCCGCAGCTCGTTCGACCAGCGGTGACAGCACCGGGTGTTGCCGGCCTCGCCAGCGTGCCTGGACCGCCGAAGGTCGGTGAATCGGCGGGCGGGACGGTGCTGACGGCGCTGTGCGTGGAACCGCGCGATGGCAAGCTCTTCATCTTCTTTCCCCCACAGACGCGCGTGGAGGCCTACCTGGAGCTGGTGGCCGCCGTCGAGGACACGGCGCGCGCGCTCGGCACGCCGGTGCGGCTGGAGGGCTACACCCCGCCTTCCGACCACCGCCTGCGCAAGTTCGAGGTCACTCCCGACCCCGGGGTGATCGAGGTGAACATTCATCCCGCGCTTTCCTGGGGCGAGCTGCGCGACAACACGGTGGGCCTGTACGAGGACGCCCGCCAGACCCGCCTCGGCACCGAAAAGTTCAACATCGACGGACGCCACAGCGGAACCGGCGGGGGCAATCACATGGTGCTGGGCGGACTCACGCCGCGCGATAGCCCCCTCTTGCGCCGGCCGGACCTGCTGCGCAGCCTGGTCGGCTACTGGAACAACCACCCTGCCCTCTCCTACCTGTTCTCGGGCATGTTCGTGGGACCGACCAGCCAGGCCCCGCGCATCGACGAAGCGCGCGCCGACAGCCTGGGCGAGCTGGAGATTGCCTTTCGTCAGGTGGCTCGAAGTGTGGGAAGTGTGGATGGTGTGGAAGGCACGGAAGCGCCGCCCTGGCTGGTGGATCGCCTGTTCCGCAACCTGCTGGTTGACGTGACCGGCAACACCCACCGCACCGAATTCTGCATCGACAAGCTCTACAGCCCGGACGCCGCTTCGGGCCGCCAGGGACTGCTGGAGCTGCGCGCCTTCGAGATGCCGCCGCACGCTCGGATGAGCCTCACCCAGCAGCTCCTGCTGCGGTCGCTGGTGGCCTGGTTCTGGCGCGCTCCCTTCGAACGCCCGCTGGTGCGCTGGGGCACGGCCCTGCACGATCGCTTCCTGCTGCCCCACTTCGTGGCCGAGGACTTCGATGAGGTGCTGCACGATCTGAGAGCTGCGGGCTTCGCCTTCGAGCGCTCCTGGTTCTCGGCCCACAACGAGTTTCGCTTCCCGCGCCTGGGGGCCATCGCCGTCAAAGGCATGGAGGTGGAGCTCCGCCAGGCCATCGAACCGTGGCACGTTCTGGGCGAGCAGCCCGCCGCCGGGGCCACGGCGCGTTTCGTCGATTCGTCACTGGAACGCGTTCAGGTGAAGGTCCGCAACATGACCGATGGCAGGCACGAGATCGCCTGCAACGGCCGTCGCGTTCCCTTGCACCCCACCGGCGTGCCCGGCGAATTCGTGGCGGGCGTGCGCTTTCGCGCCTGGCAGCCACCACAAGCGCTGCACCCCACCATCCCCGTGCACGCCCCCCTGGTCTTCGATGTGTTCGATGCCTGGAATGGGCGTTCGGTGGGCGGCTTTACCTATCACGTATCTCATCCAGGGGGGCTGTCCTTCGAAATGCGGCCGCGCAACGCGTTGGAAGCGGAAAGCCGTCGGGCGTCGCTGTTCGTGGCCATGGGGCACTCTCCTGGCAAACGGCCCGTCGAGCCCGCCGAGCCCAACCGCCTGTTCCCGCTGACCCTGGATTTGCGGGTCTGATTTGAAGCCGAAATACATGGGCGCCGCGCGCCGCGTTCCGTTAACGTAGGAATCAACGATGTCCGATTCCGTGGCGTCCCCGATCGCAATCGGTGGAAGCTTCTTGTCCCAGCGCTACTCCGTTCGTCCCGGCGCGTACGACGAGATGATGGGGACGGACGGCGTGGTTCGTCCCGCCTGGCAGCCGCTGGTCCATTTCCTCGACGGCCTGGGGCCAGTCGAGCTGGGCAGGCGCTGGGAGCAGGCACAGCAGCTCATCCACGAGAACGGCGTCAGCTTCAATGTCTATGGCGACGCGCTGGGGATGGAACGGCCCTGGCGCCTGTCGCCCATCCCGGTGGTGATCGGTCCGGATGAATTCGCGTCGCTGTCCGTCGGGCTGACCCAGCGGGCCCTGCTGCTCGATCGGCTGCTGGCCGACCTTTACGGCGCGCGCCGCGCGCTCACGGAGGGGTGGCTCCCGGCGGAGATTGTCTTCGCACACCCCGGGTTCCTGCGCCCCTGCATCGGCACCCAGCCGCCCCTTGGCCGCTGGTTGCACCTGTACGCCGCCGACCTGGTCCGCCCGCCCAGCGGGGAATGGCAGGTGCTGACCGACCGCACTCAGGCCCCTTCCGGGGCGGGCTACGCGCTGGAAAACCGCATCGTGGTTTCGCGCGTGCTGCCGGATGCCTTTCGCGACTGCAACGTGCAACGGATTGCGCTTTTCTTCCGCGCCATGCGCGAGACACTGGCGTCGCTGGCGCCACACAACCGCGACAACCCGCGCATCGTTTTGCTCAGCCCGGGGCCGTACAACGCCACCTATTTCGAGCAGGCGTTCCTGGCCCAGTACCTTGGCTATCAGCTGTGCGATGGCGGCGATCTGACGGTGAGGAACGGGCGCGTCTTCCTGAAGACCCTGGGGGGATTGCACGGGGTGGACGTCATCCTGCGGCGGCTGAACGACGACTTCTGTGATCCGCTGGAGCTGCGCGGCGATTCCACGCTGGGGATCCCCGGCCTGGTCGAGGCGGTGCGCGCCGGCAACGTCGCCGTGGCCAACGCGCTGGGGAGCGGCGTGTTGCACACGTCGGCGCTGATGCCGTTCCTGCCGCGTCTCTGCCGCGAGCTGCTGGGCGAGGAGCTGAAGCTCCCTTCGGTGGAGACCTGGTGGTGCGGGCAGCGCGCGTCGCTGTCGCACGCGCTCGACCACCTGGACCAGATGGTGTTCCGTCCCGCCAGCCCTGGCGGCTTCACGCAGCCGGTGTTCGGCGAACGGTTGAGTATCGCGGAGCGCGAGGAGTTGCGGGCGCGGATTCGCGCCAAACCGGGCAGCTTCGTGGCCCAGCACCGGGTCCAGCTCTCCACATCGCCGTTGCTGGAGGGCGGCGAGGTGCGGCCGCGCCAGCTCCTGCTGCGCAGCTTCCTGGTGGCGCGCGACCGCGGGTACGACGTGATGCCGGGAGGACTGAGCCTGGTGGCCGGACACCCGGACGACCTGGAGATCTCCGTTCAGCGCGGCGCGGGCAGCAAGGACACCTGGGTGGTCACTGAAGGGCCGGTGAGCACCTTCAGCATGCTGCGCCCGCCTTCCCAGCCGGTGCAACTATCGCGAGGGGGAGGCGATCTGCCGAGCCGCGTGGCGGACAATCTGTTCTGGCTCGGCCGCTACTCGGAACGCGCCGACACCATCGCGCGTCTGGGGCGGACGCTCAGCGTGCGGATCGACCAGGCCGACGCCCAGCAGATGGAACAAGGCGAAATTGGGGCGCTGCTGCGCGCGCTCGGAACCATCAGCCTGGCTCCGCTGGTCAGCTCGCTCTCCGCGGGCGCCAAGGTCGATTCCCCGTCGGAGGTGCGGCTGCCCGAGCGGCTGCTGCTGGACGGTCTGTTCGGCACGGAACGCCACGGAACGTTGCGCGGCACGGTGCGTGAAATCCACCGGGTGGCCGGCATCATCCGCGATCGGATCTCCATGGACACCTGGCGCATCATCACGGCGCTGGATCAGCAGATGCGGGAAGCCGATCGTGGGGTGGGCCGGCGCATGCTGGCGGCGGTGCCGGCGCGGCTGGACCGCCTGGTGATGACGCTGGCGGCGCTGTCCGGCGTGGCCATGGACGGGATGACCCGCGGAGAAGGATGGCGGTTCCTGGACATGGGCCGCCGCCTGGAGCGCGCCACCAACCTGGTGACGTTGCTGCGCGAGACCCTGATCGAGCCCACGCTCCCCGAGCGCGAGGGGCCGTTGCTGGAGGCGGTGCTGGAAGTCGCGGACAGCGGCATCACCTACCGCCGCCGCTATCTGGCCAGCTTGCAGGTGGCGCC
>JBDSME010000065.1:0-16797 GCA_039916065.1 Polyangia bacterium | reverse complement strand
CCCTCCGGGGTGTCGTTGGACGCCCAGGGCAGATCTTCGCCGTGGCCGATGGGCACCAGACGCTTGGGATCGACGCCCTTGGCACCCAGGAATTCGATCACCGCCGCCGCACGCAGCGCCGACAGCTTTTGATTCCATTCGGGCGGGCCGGTGTCGTCGGTGTGTCCCTCGATGGCACAGCGCCCGATCTCCGGGTGCGCCTTCATGAGGGACGCTATCTGGCCGAGGATATTGTAGAAGGCGTGGCGCACCCGGGACCGGTCGGTGTCGAAGTAGATGGGCTGGAGGGTCTCGATCTCGTTCTTGCCCAGCCGCACTTGCGCCGCACCCTTGTCGGGACAGCCGTCGTCGTCCTCGATTCCGTTGATTGTCTCCGGTTGCAAGGGACACTTGTCGGTGGCGTCGGGAATTCCGTCCTTGTCGTTGTCCGGATCGGGGCAACCGTCGCTGTCCTCGAAGCCGTCCTTGTCCTCGGGCTCCTCCGGACACTCGTCGACGTCGTCCAGGATGCCATCCTTGTCCTTGTCGGACGGCGGCGGCGCCTTGTCGGGGCAGCCGTCGTCATCCTCGAAGTCATTGTCGGTCTCCGGCTGATCCGGACATTTGTCGGTGGCATCAGGGATGCCATCACCATCATTGTCTGGATCCGGGCAGCCGTCCGCGTCCTGGAAACCGTCGCGGTCCTCGGGCACGTTGGGACACTTGTCGGTGGCGTCCAGAATGCCGTCGGCATCGTTGTCGGCGTCGGGGCAACCGTCGCTGTCTTGAAAGTCGTCGCGGTCCTCGGGATCCAGCGGGCAACGATCGTTGTCGTCGTCGATCCCGTCGCCGTCGCTATCCGGAGCTCGATTGGCCCAGGTAAAGGCAGCCACAAGCCGGAACAGCGGCGACCCGTATCCGTTCACCAGGCCGGGCCCACCAGCGACGGTCAGCCAGGTCTTCCCGAAGCGCTGGCGCGCCCCCACCAGGACCTCCAACGGCGACTGCTTGGCGGTGGAGAAGGGCGCGGCAGCGGCGGTGGCGCCGGCCAGTTCCAGCAGCGCGGTGGTCCGGGACGCCATCTGCCAGGTCGCGCCCGCGGCCAGCGTCAGCTCGTTTCCCAGGGACACGTCGTAGAACCGCTGCGCCGCCCGCAAGCGGAAACCGGCGCGGGCCCCGGCGACCAGTGGGCCGCGCCGGTACCCGAAGAAGACGCGGCCTTCGCCGCTGAAACCGCTCTCGTGCGTCAGGGTGCCGAGCCCCCCGGGTATAGCGCCCAGAAGGGCGGCGCCCAGATAGCCGCCCCCTCGCCCCCAGAGGCGTGCCTTCAATCCCAGCCGCACGTTGCCCACCCCCGCAAGCGAAGGTCCGACCGCGCCCGCCACGTCCTGGCCGCTCTGAAACAGAGTCAGGGGCACGGCCACTCCCAGTTCCAGGCGATGGCCGAGGCCAAAGCTGGCCAACAGGGAGCCGCCCACTGCATGCGCGACCACATCATGGTCAGTGCCTGTCCCCGGGGTCAGGGTGCCAGGCGCGGCATCCGTCAACACGAGGGGCTTGAGCGCGTAGTCGAGGTCCAACCCAAGATGGTACTGCCCTGAAGGCAGCACCGAACCGCCATCCAGGCGCAAGACCCGGTCCGAAAAGGGGCTGGGTTGGTACTGGTCGAGCTGGACGTTTCCGCTGGCGGCGGAGGTCGTTTGCGCCGCCGCGGACGCTGTCAGACACCAGGCCAGGCACCAGGTCAGGCACCAGGTCAGGTAGAACGAAAGGGGGAGGCGTCTCGGTGAGCGCACGGAGTGACTCCCGTCGAAGGTAACAGTTTTAGGCCGATACGAAACTTAACGCGTCAATCTGTTCTCGGACCGCGCCACCATTTCTTGAGAGGCGATGGCCTCCCCGCCCCGAAAGCGCCACAAAGTGACGGCGCGGGGCGGGAATCCTTGACAGCGGCGGGGCTGATCGTAACGTACGCCCGTTCTGCGGACCCAGGCACGTAGCTCAGTGGAAGAGCACTACCTTGACACGGTAGGGGTCGGCGGTTCAATCCCGCCCGTGCCTACCACCTTATCGGGAGTGGAGCTCGCTGCCGCGAGTCCACTCCCGCGCCCTCCCCGGGTCGCGTGGCGAAGCCACGCCACCCTCGCATTGTGGAACGGAGGGGGCGGTGGGGCGGGGCGGATCCCTCGGACCTTCGGAAAGAGGTCGGATTGGGAAGTCCGATTGGGAGGGGGGGGGGGATTGCTGCCTGGAAAAGGGGAACCCTTGGATCTCGATGGGAATTGGGTTGCGGGTTGGGGTAGGGTAGCCGCTTGAGTCAACCGAAGGATAGGGCTGTGAAGCCGCGGGATAAGGGAGATGTGCCTGACGATCCGTTGTCGAGGATGCGTCATTCGGCGTCGCACGTGATGGCGGACGCCGTGCGACGGCTGCGGCCGGGCGCGAAGGTGGCCATTGGCCCCTCGATCGAGAGCGGCTTTTACTACGACTTCGACACCGAGCCGTTCGAGCCGGGCGACATCGAGCGCATCGAAAACGAGATGCGCAAGATCATCGCCGAGAACTTGCCCTTCGATCGGCGGGTGGTCTCGCGTGACGAGGCGCTGGCTCTTTTTGAATCGCGCGGCGAGAAGTACAAAGTCGAGATCGTCAGGTCGATCCCTGAGTCGGAAGAGGTCTCGTACTTTCAGCACGGCGACTTCATCGATCTTTGCCGCGGCCCCCACGTCGAGCGCACCGGCGACATCAAGGCGTTCAAGGTGCTCTCCTTCGCGGGCGCCTACTGGCGTGGCGATGAGCGCAATGCGCAGCTCCAGCGCATCTACGGGACAGCCTTCCCCAGCGAGCAAGAGCTGAAAGAGCACCTGGCGCGCATCGAGGAAGCAAAGCGCCGAGACCACCGGACGCTGGGCAAGCAGCTCGATCTCTATTCGATGGATGACCTGGTGGGTCCCGGCTTCGTGCTGTGGCACCCCAAGGGCGCCTTCGTCCGTTACCAGATAGAGGATCTGATCCGCCGCGAGAACGTCCGCCGTGGCTACGAGCTGGTGTACACCCCGCACGTCGCCCGCGAACAGCTTCTCGAGACCTCCGGCCACATGGAGCACTACAAGGACAACCTGTTCGGCGGGATGGAGCTGGACAACCAGCGCTTCCTGGTGAAGCCGATGAATTGTCCTTTTCACGTGGCCATCTACCGATCGCAGATGCGGTCCTTCCGCGACCTGCCGCTGCGCTACTCCGAGCTGGGCACGGTCTACCGTTACGAACGTTCCGGAGCGCTGCACGGTCTGTTGCGGGTGCGCGGGTTCACCCAGGACGACGGGCATCTCTTCGTGCGCGAGGAGCAGATCGGCGACGAGGTCGGCAAGTGCATCAAGTTCGCGCTGGACATGCTGGACGTGTTCGGGTTCCGCGACTTCAAGCTGGCGCTGGCCACCCGGCCCGAGGGCTTCATGGGTGACCCCGCCGTGTGGCAACGCGCCGAGAGCGCCCTGCGCGCCGTCATGGAAGGTCTGGGCCATCCCTTCGACGTGGATGAGGGCGGCGGCGCCTTCTACGGTCCGAAGATCGACCTGAAGATCAAGGACGCGCTCGGCAGGGAGTGGCAGTGCTCGACGGTGCAGCTTGATTTCCAGATGCCCGTTCGCTTCGGCCTCGAGTACGTGGCCACCGATGGCACGCGCCAGACGCCGGTGATGATCCACCGGGCGCTGCTGGGTTCGATCGAGCGGTTCATGGCCATTCTCATCGAGCAGCACGCCGGGGCATTTCCGCTCTGGCTGGCGCCCATCCAGGCGCGGGTGCTGTCCGTCAGCGAAAAGGCCGGCGACTATGCCGCCGAGGTCGCCGCCCGGCTGAAGGAGGAGGGGCTCCGTGCCGAGGCGGACCTGGCGGCCGACAAGCTGGGGGCGAAGATCCGCCGCGCCCAGATGGACAAGATTCCCTACATGCTGGTGGTCGGCGAAAAGGATATGGCGGCCCGGGTGGTGTCCCCGCGGACCCGCGAGGGCCAACAGCAACCTGCTTCACCTATTGAGGAATTCGCGCGACGACTGGCGGAAGAGGCCCGCACCCCTGCGGTGGGCGCCGCGTCGAGCAAGGATACTCAGCAGAAAAGTCCGTAAAATCCGATGATGATGACAGGAATCGTGGGCGAACTTATAGGCATCCCATCAGGTCAGGGCAGCGTGGTAGTTGCCTCTGACCCCAGGTCGAGATTACCTTCTGCCCCCGTTCTTGATTGACCACAGCCACCCCAACAGGAGAAACCGCCATCGCACGACCAAGCTATCAACCCCCAAGCGCCACGGATAATTACCGCGTCGGACGACGCATCCGCGTTCCAGAAGTACGCGTGATTGCCGCCAACGGCGATCAGATCGGGGTGATTCCCACTCACGAAGCCCTCAAGCTGGCAGAGGACCAGGGGCTGGAGTTGGTTGAAGTCAATCCCCGCGCCGTACCGCCGGTGTGCAAGGTGATGGACTTCGGGAAGTTCAAGTACGAGACGTCGAAGAAGGAGAAGGCTTCCCGCAAGCACCAGTCGACCATCGTGCTCAAGGAGATCAAGCTGCGTCCCAAGACGGACGACCACGATCTCGACTTCAAGGTCAAACACATCCGTCGATTCCTGGCGGAAGGGAACAAGTGCAAGCTGGTCACCGTGTTCCGCGGTCGCGAGATCGTCCACCCGGAGACCGGCCAGGCCATGCTGGATCAGGTGATCAAGATGGTCAGTGACATCGCCACGGTCGAGCAACGGGCGATGATGGAAGGCCGGCGGATGGTGATGGTCATCGGCCCGCGCGCCGGGGTCATCCGACCTACGGTGGCGGTAGGGGCGCCCGCGCCAGGCGGCGCGACAGGGGCCGTTCCGGCCGTCGCGGCGCCGGCTGGTTCTGCCGCTGCGCCCGCCGGAGCTCCGCGTCCGCCCGCCGCTGCGGCGCCGACGGCCGTGCCCGTAGCACCCCCCAAGGCAGCGCCTCCCGCCAAAGCGGTGGCGCCGGCGGCCCCGGTGGCCGCTCCGTCTCCTGCCGCGCCCGTCGTCGCAAAGGGCTGATTTTTCGGGCGCCCGCCGCTGAGGCGTCGCCGAATGTCGCGCCGGCGCACTGGTCAATGCGTGGAACGGCACCATAACGTCCGCAGTGACGCGCGTGCGCAGGTTGTCCTTACCCTCCGTGGTGGTGCTGACGTGCTGTGCCCTGACGATCAGAGCTGGTTCGACCTGGGCACAGGCGGCTGCCTCGGCGAAGCCGCCCCAGGAAGGCCGAAAAGTGGAGTTCGGTCTGGTTCCCCTGGTCGGTGGCGACACCGACGTCGGGCTGGGCTTTGGCGTGCTCAGCACAGTCGCCGGGGTGGCACCTGACGCCAAGCCCTACCGCTGGGCGGTGGAGACGGCAGGATTCATCAGCTTCAAGCGTGACCAGGGTGAATTCATCACGCCGTACCAGGACTACTCGGTCCAGTGGACGGCGCCTCAGCTGTTGAACAAGCGCCTGCGCATCGAGGTTCGCCCGTCCTATACCAAGGAGACCACTCAGCGTTTTTACGGACTGGGAAACGCGTCGCCGGCCCCCGAGGGCGACATGGCCGCGCGCGACTTCTACGGGCGGACACACCCCACGTTGTGGGTACGTCTTCGCTATCGGGTCTGGGATCACCTGCATCTCGGTGTCGGTTCTTCCTACACGCAGAACTGGTTGGACATCGGATCGTCCAGCACGCTGGCGCAGCAGATGGCGACCGGTACTCCCGCGCAGCGCGATCTGCTGGGCGTCGCGGGCCGCCACGGTGTGCTGATCTTGGAAGGCACCGCCCTCTATGACACGCGTGACAGCGAAACCGTCCCCGAGCAGGGGCAAATGCACCAGATCCGCCTGCGCATCAGCCCCGCCATCGGTAGCGAGGCCATGCCTTATTCGTATCAGCAGCTCGACGTCAGCACGCGCCTGTATTACACGGTGATCCCCGACCGTCTGGTGCTGGCGGCACGTGCCGTGGCGGACATGCAGTTCGGTCATCCGCCGTTCTACGAGCTGGCCCGCTACGAAGACACCTTCGCGCTCGGCGGACAAAATGGTGTTCGCGGCGTGCCGGGCCAGCGGTACTACGGGAAGATAAAGATCTTCACGAACTTCGAGGTCCGGTCGCAGTTGCTGAAGTTCAAGCTCTTCGGCAAGGATTCCACCCTGGGGGCGGCGCTGTTCTTCGACGTGGGCCGGCTCTGGGCCGACTGGGGCAGCCACCCGGAACTCGACGGCCGGGGATGGGGCCTGAAGTACGGGACGGGCGGCGGCCTGCGCCTGCAGCAGGGGAAGACATTCGTGGTGCGGGCGGACCTTGCCTGGTCCCCGGACGCCCGGCCGGTCGGCGGCTACGTCGGGGCGGGACAGATGTTTTGACGCGCCGTCGGCACTCGCGGGAGGGCTCGCCCTCCCGCGGGCCCACCCGCTTTCCGGCGGAGCCGGCGTCTAGTTTGGGACACTGCGGCGGGTCAGCTGAAATTGGCGCGCTGGCGGCTTGGAGAAGGACTTGCGCGGGAGTTGCGGCAAAGGACTTGCCTAGCGGGCGCGGATCGCTATACTGCGCCGCTCACATGCCCAAAATAAAAATGAAGTCGAACAGCAGCGCCAAGAAGCGCTTCAAGCTGACGGCGAACGGGCGCGTCAAGCGCAAGAAGGCGTACCTGCGCCACAACCTAGGCGCGAAGAGCACCAGTGCCAAGCGAAATCTGCGGCGCGGCGGTTACGTCAGCGAGACCCAAGAGCATCAAATCAAGGCGATGCTCCCTTACGGAACCTGAGCGTTTCAGTCGCATCGTAGCCCCCTCAGCCCCCTTTAGTCTTCAGACAGCAAGAGTAAGGACAGTCGGACATGCCGCGCGCAAAAGGTGGATTCAAGTCTCGTCATCGTCGTGACCGCATCCGGAAGCACGCCAAGGGCTTTCGCGGTGGGCGATCGAAACTCTGGAAGTCGATGGTGGAAGCCGTCCACCGCAAGTGGCGCTTCGCTCTTTTTCATCGCCGTAAGAAGAAATCCGACTTCCGCGGTCTGTGGATCATCCGCATCAACGCCGCCGCTCGCACGCTGGGCATGTCGTACTCCCGCCTCATCGGTGGCTTGAACAAGGCCAACGTGAAGCTGGACCGCAAGATCCTGTCCGATCTGGCCATCACCGATCCGAACGCCTTCCTGAAAGTCGTCGAGGCGGCCCAAGGTAGCGCGAGGTCCTAGGCTGGGCGTCCATGCCCAGCGCTGGCTCTCTGGAAATCATCGCCCAGCTCGACCGCCTGGCGGCGGCCCTGGGCGAAGAGATCGGTCCGCTGCAGACCGAGCAGGAGATTCGCGCGGCACACGCGCGGTATCTCGGTAAAAAGGGCAAGGTCTCGGATTTGATGAAGGCGCTTGGGCGCCTTCCGTCCGAGGAACGCCCGGTTGTTGGTGAGGCGGCCAATCGCGCCAAGGCCGCCATCGAGGGTCTTGTGGAGGGGCGTCTGTCCGCCCTGACGGAGCAGGCGCTGTCCGCCGACCTGGCTCGCACCGTCGACGTGACCTTGCCCGGGCGGGGGCTGGGGGTGGGCAGTCTGCATCCCCTGACGCTGGTGCGGCGCGAGGTGGAACAGATCTTCCTTGGGCTGGGATTCGAGGTGCGCACGGGCCCCTGGATCGAAACCGAGTGGAACAACTTCGACGCCCTGAACACGCCGGCGGATCACCCCGCGCGTGACATGCAGGATACGTTTTTCGTGGAGGGTGGCCGCATCCTGCGTTCGCACACCTCACCGGTGCAGGTGCGGACGATGCTGGCGGGGCCGCCTCCCATCAAGATGATCGCGCCGGGCAACGTCTTTCGTCGCGACGACGACGCCACCCACACCCCGATGTTTCCGCAAATCGAAGGCCTGTACGTCGATCGCGAGGTCTCGTTTGCCGATCTCAAGGGAACTCTGTTGCACTTCGTGCGTCGATTCTTCGGTCCCGACCTCAGCATTCGCTTGCGGCCCAGCTTCTTCCCCTTCACAGAACCGTCCGCCGAGGTGGATGCGGGTTGTTACCTCTGCTCAGGAACCGGCCGGCGCCGGGACGGCGCCGGCGTCGCGGCCGTCGGGGTGACGAACTGTCGCCTCTGCAAGGGGTCGGGATGGATCGAGATTGGCGGCTCGGGGATGGTTCATCCGAACGTTTTTCGCGCCGTGGGCTATGACCCGACCCAGGTGAGCGGTTTCGCCTTCGGGATGGGATTGTCCCGGATGGCGATGTTGAAATACGGCGTGGACGACCTGCGCGCGTTCTACGAGAACGACATCCGGTTCCTGGCGCAATTTCACTAGGTTGAGATTCTCACTGTGAAGATTTCGTTTAAGTGGTTGCAGGAACTGGTCGCCCTGCCCGCGGGCGCCGGTCCCGACGAGGTGGCCCGACGGTTGACCCTGGCTGGCCTGGAAGTGGAGTCGATCGACCGCCGTGGCCGCGAGGTGACGGGCGTGCGGGTGGCGGAGGTGCGGGCGCTGCGGCCTCACCCGGGCGCCGAGAAGCTGCGCATCGTGAAGGTCAGCACCGGTCCCGGCCACGAGGAGGAAGTGGTCTGTGGTGCCCCGAACGTGCCGGGACTCGGAGGGCGCGTGGCCTGGGCGGCGCCGGGGGCAACACTGCCTGGCGGCCTCAAGCTGGGCCGCAAGGAGATCCGGGGCTTCGATTCCCCGGGCATGCTGTGCAGCGAGCGGGAGCTGGGCCTGGGCGACGCAGTTGACGGAATCTTGATTCTGTCAACTGACACTCCCGTGGGAGCCGATGTGGCAGGGACCCTGGGGATCGCCGATGACGTGTTCGAGGTCAACGTCACGCCCAACCGCGCCGATGCCCTGTCGCACGCCGGGATTGCGCGCGAGGTAGCGGCGCTGTTCGGTGTGGGCTGGAAATTGCGGGAGCTCGGGCAGAACCCGAGCAGCGCGGCCAATTTTACCGGTGGCCGCCCGGTGGAGGTGAAGATTCATGATGCGCTGGCCTGTCCGAGGTATCACGCCACGGTGATCCGCGGCCTCAGCGTGGGCCCGAGCCCGTTGTTCATCCGGATGCGTCTGGCGGCCTGCGGGGTGCGGGCCATTTCCAACCTGGTCGACGTCACCAACTACGTGATGCTGGAGACAGGGCACCCACTCCATGCCTTCGATCTGGACAAACTGCGCCTGCTCGACAAGCTGAACCTCGACCCGGCCATCGTGGTGAGGAGAGCGGCCCCCGGCGAGACCATGCGCACCCTGGACGGCGTGGACCGCGCGCTGGAGCCTGGAGACATCGTCATCGCGGACAGCCGAGGCGCGGTGGCTCTGGCTGGTGTGATGGGCGGCGCCACCAGTGAGGTGGGCCCCGACACCACCAACGTGCTGCTGGAGGCCGCGACCTTCGATCCGCGCAGTGTGCGCCGCACCTCCAAGCGGCTGGGCATGCACTCCGAGGCCTCGCACCGCTTCGAGCGCGGCGTCGACGCGGTGACGGTCCCGCTCGCCGGAATGCGCGCCGCAACCATGATGATCAACCTCGGCGGCGCAACGGGCGCCGCCAGTTCGGCGGACAGCTATCCCGCCCCCATTGAGCCGCGACAGGTCAACCTGCCGCTGGCAACGCTGCGCCGGGTGGCGGGGTTCGAGATCAGTGCCGAGACGGCGGTGGCCAAGCTGCGCGGGGTGGACATCGCCGTCACCTTCGCCGTCGGGCCGGTGGGCACGGAGAAGATCATTCAGGCCACCGTCCCCACCTTCCGTCCCGACATCACCATCGCCGAGGATCTGGTGGAAGAGGTGATGCGGCTGGTGGGGTACGACCAGGTGCCGGTGCAGCTTCCCGCCGGCGGCAAGGCCCCTCTTCCCAGCCCCGACCGGGTCTCAGAACGGGCGTCCGATCTGCTGGCGGCCCTTGGGCTTCATGAAATCGCCGGCTGGGCATTCGTTCCCCGAGCCGCCCTGGCCGCGCTGGGTGATCGCGGGCTGACGGAGGGCATCGCGGTCAAGAATCCCATCTCCGCCGATTACGAGGTGATGCGCACCTCCCTGCTGCCCGGCCTGATCGAGGCGGCGCGCCGCAACCTGGCGCACGGCGTGGCCGACGTGCGGCTGTTCGAGGTTGGGCCGGTGATTCGTCCGGTGGCGGGGGAGCAACACCACTTGCAGTTCACCTGTGCGTCGGGTGTGGTTCTGGGACGGCGAGGGGGGTGGTTGAAGCCCGGTGACCCCATCGATTTTTTCGACGCCAAGCAGATCGTCGTGGAACTGTTGAAACATCTGGTGGGGAGCGAGCCCCACCTGGTGCCGCACGCGCCAGCCAGCGACCTGTTGCACGTCTTGCATCCCGGGGTTTCAGCCGAGGTGCACGCGCTGGGGGCCGTCAGCGGCGCGCCTCCCCTGGGCGTCGTCGGCGAGTTGCATCCGACGGTGGCGCGCCGGCTGGGTCTCGATGTGGCGGCTTTCGTTTTCGAACTGCGGCTTGACCGGCTGCCCGGCGCGGAGCCAACGGTGCGCGCCGCCGCCGTGCCGCGCTTCCCCGCCGTGACCCGCGACATCTCCTTCTGGATCGACGCCGCCATTGGCGCCGACTCCCAGCGCGCCGCCATGCGGCTGCCGGGCGAGCTGTTGTTGCGGGAAATCTCGGTGCTCGAGGACTTCCGTGATCCGCGCTTCGTCGCCCCCGGCAAGAAGGGGATGCTCTGGACGCTGACCTACCGGGCGGGTGATCGGACGTTGACGGACGTGGAGGTCGACGCCGCCCACGCCCGCGTCGTGGCGGCCGTCGCTCACGCCTTTCCCATCCAGATTCGGTGAGGGCCCGTCGAAGCGGGAGCGCTTCGTGCGGTGCTTTTCACCCTCTGTCCTAACGCTTTGACCTTGCTGGGTTATGGGGGGTATCTTCCGAGCATGACCAAGGCGGACATCGTGGAAAACGTCTACGAGAAGGTGGGGGGATTTTCGAAGAAAGAGGCGGCCGAGTTCGTGGAGACGGTCTTCGACACGATCAAGGAAACCTTGGAGCGCGGTGAGAAGATCAAGATTTCTGGGTTCGGCAACTTCGTGGTTCGGGACAAGAACTCGCGCGCCGGACGCAACCCCCAGACGGGTCAGGAGATCACCATCAGCGCCCGCCGCGTCCTCACCTTCAAGCCGAGCCAGGTCCTGAAGAACGCCCTCAACGGCTGATGAAGGCCCGGTCGAGCGCACCGGCGGACCCATCGGGGATCCCCGACAAGCCGTATTTCAAGATCGGCGAGGCCGCCCGGCTTTGCGCGGTCAAAACGTACGTGTTGCGCTACTGGGAAACGGAGTTCCGGTCACTGCGTTTACAAAAAACGCGGTCGCAACAGCGGCTCTACCGGCGCAAGGATCTCGAACTCTTGTTGAAAATTCGCCATCTCCTGTACACGGAGAGGTTCACCATCGAGGGGGCGCGCGCCCGTCTTCGCGAGCTGGGACACGACGAGGGGCCTCCGCCCCCGGTTCCCCCGCCGGAGATCAACATCGAGGTGCTGAAAAAGTTGAAGCAGGGCTTGGTCGAACTCGCGAGCATGGTAGAAGACTGACCCGTTGGGTTTCGGTCGGCGGCGGGTTGGGTTGGGGGTCGCAAAAATTTTCGATTCGGGGCGTGGCGCAGCCTGGTTAGCGCACCTGTCTGGGGGACAGGGGGTCGGAGGTTCAAATCCTCTCGCCCCGACGAACGAGGGCGGGGAGGGTCAAGACGACTCTCCCCGCCGTCTATTTCGCCGCCTCCCCTGCACGTTGGGCGTGGCACCTGCCGATGACCAGTCCGCTGAATCGAGAAATCATGAGCAGCCGCAGCCGCCCCTTGATCCTGGTCACCAACGATGACGGCGTGATGGCTCCCGGAATCCGGGCCGCCGCCGAGGCGCTCCGTCAGGTGGGGGAGGTCATCGTCTGCGCGCCGGACCGCGAACGCAGCGCCGCCTCTCATGCCCTGACGCTGGACCGCCCGTTGCGCGTGGACGAGATCGAGCCCGGCGTTTACGCCGTGGACGGCACGCCCGCGGACTGCTCCTATCTGGCCCTGCTGCACCTCTGCCCGCGCAAGCCGGCCCTGTGTGTCTCGGGGATCAACCACGGCTACAACCTGGGCTCCGATGTCTTCTACTCGGGGACGGTGGCAGGGGCGGTGGAGGCGGCGCTGCGCGAGGTGCCGGCAATCGCCATCTCGCTCGAGCGCCGTGTTCCCGCGGATTTCACCCACGCGGCGGCCTTCGTACAGGCGCTGGCCAGCGAGGCCATCGAACGAGGGCCGGGGGCCATCCCGCCTGCTTCTCTGCTCAGCGTGAACCTGCCGCACGGGAAGGTTTCTGGCTACGAGGTGACTTTTCTGGGCCGGCGCGTGTACCGCGATCAGGTGGACGTGCGGCAGGATCTGCGCGGTCGGTCCTACTATTGGATCGGCGGCCCGGAAGAAAACGCCACCGACCTGCCGGGTTCTGATTGCAGCGCCGTTCGCGCCGGACTGGCTTCGATCACGCCGCTCAGCCTGGATTTGACCCACACCGATCTGCTGGATGAGTTGCACGGGTGGCAGGTTGGAACTTTCGTGCGCGCGGCCGTTGACCGCGCTAAGTAGTGGACTGCTGTGTGGTGTGGACCAGGAGGTGGAGAATGGCGAACGTGATCAGGGACGAGGAACAGTTCGACATCCTTCGCCGTGAGATGGTCGTGAATCAGCTGGTCGCGCGCGGCATCCGCGATGAGCGGGTGCTGGCCGCCATGGCCGCGGTGCCGCGGCACCGCTTCGTGGATCCTTCCCTGGCTGGCGCCGCCTACGAAGATCGGCCGCTCGGCATCGGTCGCGGGCAGACCATCTCGCAGCCGTTCATGGTGGCGCGTGCCACGGAACTGGCTGAGGTGGAGCCCGGCAACCGCGCCCTGGAGGTGGGCACGGGCTGTGGCTATCAGGCGGCGGTGCTGGCGCAGCTGTGTGATCAGGTGTTCGCAGTAGAGCTGCTGCCAGACCTGGCGGCGCGCGCGGTAGCCAATCTGCGCGAGGTGGGGATCACCAACGTTATCGTGGACAGCTTTGATGGCAGTGCCGGCTGGCCCGCGCACGCGCCCTATGACGTGATCATCGTGTCGGCGGGGGCCCCGCGCATTCCCTCGTTGTTGATCGACCAGCTGAGTGAGGGGGGGCTGCTGGTGATTCCCGTGGGGGCGGCGGATCAGCAGCAGATTGTGGTGGTGCGGAGGGAGGGGGATTCGTATTCGATGACTACTGATACGAAGTGCCGGTATGTGGATTTGTTGGGGCGGTATGGTTTTGGCGGATCGCCACCTGCTGCGTGAAGTGGCGTCGGGACGGAGCTGAGCGGACTTTCTAAGCGGGGCGGAGACCGACTCGGTTGCGGGTCCTGTCGCTGCGTGGGTCCTCCCCGCTGCGGCCAGAGGGCGGGAACGAGCCTGGCTTGGTTTGACAGTTCGGGGATCGGGGCGCAACGGAGTCGGTCGTGCACGGGGGGGGAGGAGAGGGGGGGAGGTGATCCGGTGAACCCTCTCCCGCTTGCGGGAGAGGGGCTGGTGAGGGCAAGCCTTGCGAGAGCAGCAAGGGCCAATTCTGCGGAAAAAAATGGGGGCTACGGCGTTGGTTAGTCGGGCCAGGTTTGGGGGTGGGGGGAGAGGTGGGGCCAAAGGGGGGCGGGGAGGGTGTTGAGGAGGGCTTGGGGCGTGGTGGGGGCGGTGGGGAGGCCGGCGGAGGAGGCCAGGCGGCCGATGATTTCGGAAGGGGAGAGGCCGCGGGCTCGGAGGTCGCCGAGGGGGGTGGGGCGGGTGCGCTTGGCCAAGCGGTCGCCGTTGACGGTGAGGAGGAGCGGGACGTGAGCGAAGCGCGGCGGCTTGAGGTTCAGGGCGGCGTAAAGAGCGAGCTGTCTGGGTGCGGAGAGGAGGAGGTCGTGGCCGCGAACCACCTCGCCGATCTGCATGGCTGCGTCATCGACCACCACCGCGAGCTGGTAGGCCGCCACTCCGTCGGCGCGCCGTAAAACGAAGTCATCTAACCCGGCTTCACCAAATGGGTCGAGGAGTCCATGCAGCTCGTCAACGAAGGTGATGCGCGCGTTCCGGCCGTGAAATCGTATGGCGGGGGAGCGCCCCTGGACCCGGGCGCGGGCGGCCACTTCACCGGGCGACAGGCGCAGGCACGTGCCGGGATAGCGTGGTCCCTCGTCATCCTCGGCGTGAGGAGCGCTGGCGGCGCGGGCGATCTCGGCGCGCGAGCAGGCGCAAGGGAACGCAGCCCCGGTCGCCAGCAGGCGCGCGACGGCCTCATCGTAGCGGGCCGTTCGTTCGCTCTGTCGGTAGGGACCGCAGGCGCCACCGCGGTCAGGGCCCTCGTCCCAGTCCAGCCCCAGCCAGGCCAGTTCGTCCAGCAGCGTGGCTTCGGCACCCGGAACTACCCGCGCCCCATCCAGATCCTCGATCCGCATCACGAACGTGCTGCCCCGCGAGCGCGCCGCCAACCACGCCAGCAGGGCCGTGCGCGCGTTTCCCGCGTGCAGCCGCCCGGTTGGACTGGGGGCGTATCGCCCGCGCCAGCGCTGCTGCGGGCCGCCTTTTTTGTGACTGGCCGTCGTCAATCCGCGTGAGCGTAGCTGATCAGGGAATCGATCGAGGCGTCGGGCAACCGGGCTCGTCCCGACAGCGCCGTCAACTCGACCACGAATGCGAAGGCGATCACGTGTCCCTGCTGCTCCCGCACCAGATCCGCGGTGGCGGCGGCCGTTCCCCCGGTGGCCAGCAGATCGTCGACGATCACGACGCGCGAACCGGGGCGAACGGCGTCCGCGTGCATCTCCAGCGAATCGGTTCCGTACTCCAGCTCATAGGTGCGCTGGTTGGTCTTGAAGGGCAGCTTCCCCGGCTTCCGTACGGGGGCGAACCCCAGACCCAGGGCAGCCGCCACGGGAGCACCAAAGATGAAGCCGCGCGACTCGACGGCGACCACCACGTCGGGCCGATGAACTGCCACGCGCTCGGTCAACAGATCGATGCAAACACGCAACGAGGGGCCGTGCCCCATCAGAGGGGTGAGGTCGCGAAAAAGGATCCCTGGTTTGGGAAAATCGGGGATGTCTCGCACCCGCGCCCGCAGAATCTGCACCCGGGGATCCGCATCTGCTGGTGGGGACGGGGAGGTGGTCATGACTTCGGGGTCCTTTCTCGTTGGGATCGCCAGGGGGCGACCGTCCGCAGGTCTGGCAGATAAGGTAAAGGATCGCGCGGCACCTGGCCCTTGCGTACCTCGAAGTGGACGTGGGGACCGGTGGCATGCCCGCTTTGGCCCGACAGCGCCACCCGCTGACCGACCCGGACGCGCTCTCCTACCTTCACGAACAGCACCGAATTGTGGGCGTAGACGGTCATCAGCTCGGCGTCGTGTTTGAGGACCACCATGTTGCCGTACCCGCGCACGGAGTTTCCCGAATAAACCACCTCGCCAGCACCGGCGGCCAGCACCGGCGTGCCGATGGGCGCGGTCAGATCGATGCCTTCGTGTGGGCGGCCCCAGCGCTTTCCAAACAGCGAGGTGACCTGGGGAGCGTCCACGGGCCAGCGAAACAACGCGTGGCCGTCGGGCCCGCTCTTGCCATTGGGCTGCGGGGTCAGGGCTCCTCTGCCATCCTGCGTGGGATTGGTGGGGGGCGGTGTGGCGTCGAGGACGAAGATCAGCCGCCCTTTTTGGACCTCGGCCGCCGAATGCAGGCCGTTCAGCTCCAGAAGATCCTCTTCGGGAACACCGGCGCGCCGCGCGATGTCCCCCAGCGTCTCGCCCTCCTCGACCATGTACCATTTCCCAGGCGCTCCCACCGGATGTTGGGGGGGCGCGGCCGGACGGCAGCCCACGGTGACGCTGGCCGCGATCGCCAGGGCCAGCGCCAACCACCGGGAAATTCTGCGGTACCCCAGGGCCACGGACGGATATTAGGCTCGGACCGCCGCCACCGCCTGTTTTTGGACGGTCACCGTCATTTCAGAAGTGCGCCCGCATGGGTGAAGACCAGGAAGGTAACGGGGCCATCGTTGGTGAGCTCCACTTCCATGTCGGCACCGAATCGGCCGGTCCGCACCGCGAGACCGGCCGCGCCCAGTTGCGCCGCCACCCGGAGATACAGAGGTTCGGCGCGGGAGGGGTCCTCGGCAGGTTCGAAGCTGGGGCGGTTGCCCTTGGACAACGTTGCGGCCAGCGTGAACTGGCTGACCACCAGGCAGGAGCCCCCCACCTCGCCCACCGTCCGATCCATTGGCGTGCGCCCGCCGAACAGGCGCAGGGCGGCGATCTTGCGCGCGGTGGTATCAGCGTCGGCGTCTGTGTCGCCGCGTTCCACGCCCACCAGCAACAACAGACCGCGATCGATCTCACCCACCACGGTGCCGTCCACGCGCACGGTGGCCCGGGCCACGCGCTGGACCACCGTCTTCAAACGGAGGGTTCCCGGGGCGGCGTCGTGCCGGTCGCCAACGGCCACAGCGCCACCCGCTGGCGCTCCAACTCCGCCATGGTGGCCGGCAGCTCCAGCAGCGCCCTGGCCTTCGCACCGGCGATGCGCGTCCGCAGCTCGGTGGAGGCATCGGAAGGTATCTCTCCTTCGTCCAGAATCACCGCCGGGCGAGGTGGAACCACCAGGATGTCGACCGCGAGATCCAACCATTCCAGTAGCGCGCTGGTGAGGCGCGTCGCCTCGGAAAGGTTCAGGTAGTACCCGATGGTGGCGCCGGTGGATTGCTCCAGCCAGTGGTAAACGTTGTACGGCCGGTCGGTCCAGAAGTGGCCGAAGGTGACGGTGCC
>JBDSME010000064.1:0-7144 GCA_039916065.1 Polyangia bacterium | reverse complement strand
AGGACAAGCAGCGGCGCGAAGCTATCGAGGCCAAGAACCAGCTCGAATCGCTGGTGTTCAGCGTCGGCAAGCACTTCGACGAGAACAAGGACAAGATCCCGGAGAGCGACCGCAGCGAGCTGGAAGCCGCCCTCAAGGACGGCCGCGAGGCTCTGGAGAACAACAAGGACATGAAGGAAGCAGAGGTCTTCAAGTCGGCGTTCGAGCGCCTCCAGAAGGTCTCGCACAAGATGGCGGAAGCACTCTACCGCGCGGCCTCTGACGGCGCCGCGGCCGGCAGCGGTGACGGCACGGGCAGCGAAAGCGCTCCCCCCGCCGGCACTGAAGGCACCGGCGGCAAAGACGACGTCATCGACGCCGAATACACCGAAGGCCCCAAGTAACCCGAAGCGCCTCTCAACACCCAAAAAAACCGGCCGCCGGCACCAGCCGACGGCCGGTTTTTTATTGGGGGCCGCCCAGGGACCGCGTGGCGTTTGGTAAAAGTCGGGATGCCGTCCTTTCGGCTTCGTCACGTCGCCGTTGCCCTCTGCGTCTCGGCGGCGCTGTTCCTCGGCTGCAAGCGCCAGCCGTTAGTTCGGGGAACGCCTTCCTCATCGACCGGCCGAATGCCGCTGTCGCGTCCCGCGGAGCTCACCGTCGCCAAGCCAGTCGGTCGGGGCGCCTTGCTCGCATTCGCCTCCAAAAGCACCGAATGGCCAGAACACTGCCGCATCCGTCGCGAATGCCCCCCAGTCGAGCCCCTCAAACATTGCACCCGCCCCATGCAGATAGTGGACGCGTTCCGCCTGGAGGGCGTCCGAGAGGGTGACCGCGTGGTGGTCCGCGGCCCCCTGTGGATAGGCGGCCCAAGGTTCATGACCGCGGTCAAATGTCCTCCTAACGAGTGTTGCAACAGAGTCGGCGCTACGGTCACGGTGGGAGCACTCTTCTTAGAAAAAGCGGGTTGTGTGGGCGACGACTCAGCCGTCTGCTGCTCCGTTCCAGCCTTCGGGCAAGATGTAATTGCCACAGGCGTCGTAAAACTCATCGACTCCAATTGGACGCTGGTCTCTCCAGACCTTTGCACCGAGTAAGGAAGCCACCACTCGACTGCCCCTCCGTCCATCTTCCCTTTTTCCAGAGTTGGAGCCGGCGCGAGGGGGTGGCCGTGCCGCTGTGGGGGACGGAGGAGGCTGCTCCTCGCCGTCCGCGGCGAGGACGCCAAGCCGACTACGAGCGACGATGGCCCGTCCGCGGGCCATTCCAGGAGCGGTCCCCCACAGCGGCACGGCCACCCCCTCCGAAAGCCGGCGACCTACTACTCCCCCCCATTTGACCCGCCCCGCTCCCCAGAATATGTAGCAGGCTCCGCGATGCGCCCCATCCTCGTGCAGATTCCGTCGAAGGCGCTGTTTTTCGCGGCGCTGGTTCTGGCGGCGGCGCTCTTCGTGCGCGACCTCATCAACCGCCGGCGCGCCGGGTCGAAGCTGGGGGCCAACCCCCTCTTGCTGGTGGTGGGGGCGCTGGCGCTGGTGAAGTTCCGCTCGCCCACGGCCAGCTGGATCCCCGAGTCGGACACCTTCTCGCAGCCGTGGCTGCCGGTCCCCATCTATGCCTACGGCGTGATGCTGGGGACCTCGATGATAGTCGGGTGGTTCCTTGCGATGCGGCACGCCAAGCAGGACCAGATGTCGACCGAAGCAGCGGGCGCCATTTACATGTGGTCGGCCGTGTACTCGATCATCGGCGCGCGGTTGTTGTACGTGATCACCAACCTGAGCTTCTTCACGCGCGATCCCATGGAGATCATCCGGGTGAACAACGGCGGTCTGGTGGCGTACGGCGGGATGATCGGCGGCCTGCTGGCGAGCTGGTACGGTTGCCACAAGCGCGGCATCCCGATGTTGAAGTGGGGGGATGTGGCCACACCATCGGTGGTGCTGGGGACCGGCATCACCCGCATGGGCTGCTTCCTGTTTGGCTGCGACTTTGGCCGCCGTTCCGACTTGCCCTGGGCGGTGTCTTTCCCCAAGGGGAGCCCGGCCTGGCACCGACACCTCACGGAGTACAGCCTTCCCACGGACGCCGCCCGGTCCTTCCCGGTCCACCCCACCCAGCTTTACGAGCTGCTGGTCGGCTTCTTTCTGTTCGGCCTGCTGATGTACCTGCGCCGGGTGCGCCGCTTCTCGGGTGAGGTGTTCCTGGGATGGGTGATCGGCTACGGGCTGCTGCGGCCTCTCATCGAGGTGCTGCGTGATGACGAGGAGCGCGGGAACGTGGGGCCCTTGTCCACCTCTCAGTTCATCGGCATGGTTTCGGTGGTGCTGGGCGTGGCGCTGCTGCTCCACCTGCTACGGCAGTACCGTCGCGATCCGGAGGGCGCGCGCCTGTGGCAGCAACCTGCCGTGGCCGGGGGCGGCCCCGCGGATGCGGCGTCGCCCCCGCGTTCAACCTCTGTACGCTCGCCAGCCGCGGCCGCCGCGCGAAACCGCAAAAAGCGTCGATGACCCGGCCATCGGTGGTATATAGGCCCCGATTTCACGGCCAATCGGGCCAACCACATCACCAGACGAACCAGCGCGCGCGGAAGCACCAGCAAACGCGGGAGGAGCATCGATGAGCCTCAAGAGGAGCAACTCGGGTGGGAGGAGCCTCGGAGGCGGGGGCGGGGACGCCGCCGGCAAAGTGGACCGACAGGAGCTGTTCGACGAGCTGAAGCGCCTTGCCGCCAGCGGTGGCTCTTTCACGCCGGTGGACATTGCCCTGGCGATCGGCGCCGCCGAACCGGTGGTTTCGAAGTCGTTGCTGGGACTGGTCGCAGAGGGCTACCTGGAACGGGTGGAAGGCGGACAATATCGCGCCATGCCCATGGCCGAGATGAGCCAGGCCGAGTTCGTGAAGGCCTATGCCCGCGCATCCAAGGTCGATTCGACACGGCAGCGGGACCTGTCAGAGATAGGCCGTCTGAAGCAGAACAACGACGTGATGAGACAGCGGCTGCTCACCGCGATCTCCGAGCGCGACCACTACCTGGGGCTGTTGAAGGCGCGCGGCATAGATCCCGGCACGCCGCCTACTCCATCCCCGGCGCCCCCGGCGGTTGCGGGCGCTCCCGTCGCTACCGGTCGCGCTACCGGTCGGATGGACAATCGGGCGGACGAAGAGGCGGCACCTGGCGCCGTGGGGTTGGCCGTGCCGTCCCCGCGTTCCGAATCCGAACGTATGCCCAGCGGCCCCGGCGACGCAGGGCCGGCCGACTCCAGCTCCTGATCGCTTTTTGGCCTGGTTTCAGGCTACCATCGTGCGGTGAGCAGCGACGACGGTTCGCGCGCAAGCGACGATACGGACACGCGCAGCGCCCTGACGCCCCTCGGCACGGCGGCGGTGGGACGTGACCGCGCCTACGTGGTCGTCCTGGCGGGGATCAGCCGCGGCGAGATGTTCAAGCTCGACGGTCCGCGGTCAGTCATCGGACGCAGTCCGCAGGCCCACATCCGTCTTTCTGACGACGGCGTGTCCCGTGAACACGCCGCCATCGCCATGGTCGGAGACACCGTGGTCCTGGACGATCTGGGATCGACCAACGGCACTTTTTGCAACGGCGTACGCGTCGCGAGCCGAGAGCTGGTTGATGGCGACAAGATCATGATTGGTTCCACCACCATCTTGAAGTTCACGTACCACGATCAGCTCGATGAGGCGTTCCAGCAGCAGATGTATGAGTCGGCTCTGCGCGACGGCCTGACCAAGGTGTTCAACCGTAAGCACTTCAATGATCTGCTCACCAAGGAATTCGCGTTCGCCTCGCGACATTCGGCGCCGCTGGCCTTGCTGTTCGTGGACCTGGATTTCTTCAAGAAGGTGAATGACACCCACGGCCATCCCGCCGGCGACTTCGTGCTGTCGGAGGTGTCCGGCGTGCTTGCCGGCGCCATTCGCGCGGAGGACGTCCTGGCCCGTTTCGGGGGCGAGGAGTTCTGCGTGCTCTGTCGGGGCACCGAACGTGCGGGAGCGGTGGAACTGGGGGAACGGCTGCGCAAGGAGATCTCCGAACGCCGTTACATGTACGGCGGCAAAATCATCCCGGTGACCATCAGCGTGGGAATCGCGTTGATGCCCGACACCTCCATGACCCAGCCCGCTGCACTGCTGGCGGCCGCCGACAAGGCCCTTTACGAGGCCAAGCGCGCCGGTCGCAACCGCGTGGTGGTGTCGGGGCCGGGCGCCCCAGAATAGTCTCAACTTTTCCAAGCCTCGAAATCGCGTGAGTGGAGGGCGGCTTTACCGCCCGGAACTCATCGCGGGAGGGCTTGGGAACCCTCCCAGGGTTCCCATCCGAAGCCGCTCTCAGGCGGCGCTGCGCGCCGAGCCCGCCACCGTCGCCGGTCGCAGAGCCATCGCCAGTGCGGCCGCCAGCAACATCCCCACCGCCCCCGTGAAATAGGGGGCCCCGGGCGCGACAGCTTGATAGAGCAGGCCGCCCACCGCCGGACCGAGCACGCGAGCCAGCGCCGAAAGGGACTGCATGGTCCCCAGCATCATCCCCTGTTCGTTCGCCTCGGCCTTTCGCGACACATAGGAAGAAACGCTGGGACTGACCAGGCCGCTGCCTCCGGCGATGAGCACGCACGCCACCGCTAGCGCTCCGCGCGGGGCGGCGGTGAACCGGGGCGAGAAACCCAGCGCCAAGAAGCCCGCTGTCTGGATGAGTAGCCCCGCCACCAGAAGGCGGACCTCGCCGTAACGTCGAGAGAGCCGGCCAATCAACCCGCCTTGCACCACGGCCGCCGCCACCCCCACCAGCCCCAGAAATGCCCCCGTCTGCCCCACGGACATGTGAAAGGCATCATCCGTGAACAGGCGGAACGTCTGCTCCATCCCGGCGAACCAGAACACCACCAGGAAATTGATCACCAGGGCGCGGCCGATGTCGGGGTGAGCCAGCGCCTGGCGGGTGCGCGCGAAATCGATGGGCGACCGGCGCTGACCGCTGCTTCCTTGGCCGCGCAGTTCGCGCGGCAGGGACTCAGGGAGGGTCATGGCGGCGAAGGCCAGGTTCACCAGTGAAAGCCCGCCCGCCACGAACGACGGCAAGGCGCCGGCGCGTCCCATGATGGGGACGTGCGCCAGCATACCGCCCACGAAGGGGCCGAAGATGAACCCAAGTCCGAAGGCCATCCCGATCAGGCCCATGCCACGCGCGCGCCCTTCGGGAGGGGTGACGTCCGCTATGTACGCTTGCGCCACCGCGATGTTCGCGGTCGCGGCGCCGCTCCAGAGGCGGGCCAGGAAAAGCAGCGCCAGCGTGTTCGCAAACCCCAGAAAAATCATTCCGGCGGCGGTGGCGGCGATGCTCGTCAGCAACACGGGGCGCCGGCCGATGCGATCGGAGAGACGGCCCCACACCGGCACCAGCAGGAACTGCATCAGCGAATAGACGGCGCCGGTGAGCGCGGCCACCAGATCGCTGGCGCCCAGCTCCCGCGCAAATCCCGGCAGAAAAGGGATCACCAGTCCGAAGCCAAGCAGGTCGAGAAATACCGTCAGAAAGATGGTGCCGAGCGAAGCCTTGCGCATGGAGGAGGCAGGATAGTACAGCCCGGACCGCGAGCGGGGCGGGTAAACTTGGTCCGAACAGCGCGCGGGTCGTCACGGGCCGGTTTGGACGTCGATTCGGGCTAAACTCCGGGGGTTGCGACACCACGCCCACACCTCCACGTCGGCAGCGGGTTCCCAGGCCATTCGCTCGTTGCGCCAGCTCGCCGAGCAGGCGCTGTCGCGCACCAGCGGGGCGCCGTTGATCGACCACAACCGGGTCCGGTTGCTGCGCGACGCGACCGAGAACTATCCAGCCATGCTGGAAGCCATCCGGAACGCCCGGAAGTTCGTCCACCTCGAAAATTATATCTTTGACGAAGACGAGGTGGGTCACGAGTTCGCGGAGGCGCTCATGGACAGGGCGCGTGCGGGGGTGGTGGTGCGGGTGATCCGCGACTGGTGGGGCACCTGGCGCGGCAGCTCCCGTTCCTTCTGGAAGCGGATGGGCGCCGCTGGCGTACACATTCGCTGCTTCAATCCGCCGCGCCTCGACAGCCCGGTAAGCTGGGTCACGCGCGATCACCGCAAGATGCTGGCGGTGGATGGGCGTGCGGCCTTCGTGATGGGCCTTTGCATCAGCAAACGCTGGAATGGGAATCCGGCGGCGGAGATTCCGCCCTGGCGCGACACCGGCGTGGAGATCACCGGACCTGCGGTGGCCGAGGTGCATGCGGCGTTTGGACAGACCTGGGAGGCGATGGGCGACGCGTTGCCGCGCGATGAGCTGCCAAACGCGGAGTCGATCGCGCCGCAGGGCAGTGTGGCGCTCCGGGTGGTGGCCGGCGCGCCAGCGACCGCGGGGATGTTCCGCACCGACCAGCTGATCGCCGCCGTGGCGCGCGAAACCTTGTGGCTGACCGATGCCTATTTTGTCGGTGTCACCCCGTATGTTCAGGCGCTGCTGGCCGCTGCACGCGACGGGGTGGACGTGAGGTTGCTCATCCCGAACGCCACGGATCTGGTGCTGGTGCGGGCGCTTTCGCGTTCGGGCTACCGGCCATTGCTGGAGGGAGGGGTCCGTATTTTTGAATGGAACGGGTCGATGCTGCACGCCAAGACGGCGGTGGTGGACGGGCGCTGGAGCCGCATCGGTTCGTCCAACCTCAACATCGCCAGCTTCGTGGGCAATTACGAGCTGGATGTAGCCATCGACGACGTGGGCGTTGCCCAGCAGATGCAGCAGATGTACCTGAAGGACCTGGACGGATCGACGGAGATCGTGCTTTCGCGCAACCGCGTCCGGAAGGTCAATGCGGGCCCGCACACGGGTGGCAGACGGCAGGCGGCCCCGGCGTCGTCGTTCCGCGATGTGGGCCGTGGACCGGGGCGCCAGCAGACGGGGACAGGGCGGAAGGGTTCGGCGGCGGCTGCAGGGGCCATACGGGTGGCGAACGTGGTCGGTGCGGCGATGACGAACCATCGCGTCCTGGGGCCGGCGGAAGGCGGCCTGCTGCTGGTCAGCGGCGCCGGCCTTGTCGCCCTTGCCGTGCTGGCGAGCCTGTGGCCGCGGGTGGCGGCGGTCCCGCTTTCGTTGATCGCCGCCTGGTCCGGGATGGCGTTGCTC
>JBDSME010000063.1:0-4137 GCA_039916065.1 Polyangia bacterium | reverse complement strand
GCGTCGCGGAGAACGATGGGGATTCCTTGTCTTTCCCCGTGGTCGGTGTCGGAGCGTCAGCGGGCGGACTCGAGGCCTTCACGCAGCTTCTGAGGGAGCTGCCCGCCAACAGCGGGATGGCGTTTGTGTTGATCCAGCACCTCGACCGGTCGCACAAGAGCCTCCTGGTCGAGGTCTTGAGCAAGACCACGCGCATGGTCGTCCAACAGGTCAACGACGACCAACTGGTGGAACCGAATCACGTGTACGTCATCCCCCCTGGTTGCGACATCTCCATTCGGCGCGCCAGGTTGCTGGTGACGCCGCGCACCACGGACAAGTCTCGTCTTCACCTGCCGGTCGACGACTTCTTCACCGCGCTGGCTGCCGAGCGGGGCAGCCAGGCCGTCGGGGTGATCCTGTCAGGCACGGCCTCCGATGGCACCGAAGGGATGAGGGCAATCAAGGCCGCTGGTGGCACCACCCTGGTGCAGGATCCAACCACCGCCAAGTTCCCCGGCATGCCGGCCAGCGCCATCGCGGCCGGGGTGGTCGACCACACGCTGTCGATCGCCGCCCTGGCCGGAAAGTTGATGCGCCTCCGCTCCCTCCCCGCCGGGAACCGGAGTTCGACGGTGGTCGTCCGGATCAAGGAACTGCTGAAGATCGCCATCGGTGTCGATTTCACCGAATACAAGCCCGCGACCTTCCAACGGAGGCTGGCGCGACGAATGGCTGTGCTCGGGATCGAGTCCGCCGAAGGCTATTTGCAGCTTCTGCAACGCGAACCCGAAGAGGTCCGGGCCCTGTACGAAAACACGCTCATTCATGTCTCGTCGTTTTTTCGAGACGTCTCCGTCTTCGATGCCGTCAAGGACTCGGTCATCCCCGCGATCATCAAGGACAGGCCGCCCGGCGGGGCAATCCGCATCTGGGTGGCTGGCTGCTCGACAGGCGAGGAGGTGTATTCGCTGGCCATATCCGTCCTGGAGTGTCTGGGCGACGCGGTTCATCCCCAGCAGGTGCAACTTTTTGGCTCCGACGTGAGCGAACTGGCGGTGCAGACCGCGCGTGCCGGCAAGTATTCCACCGAGGCCATGGCCCCCGTCAACGAAGAGCGGCGGCGCCGCTTCTTCACCGAGGTGGATGGCTCCTTTTGCGTCAACAAGAGCGTGCGGGAGCTGTGCGTATTTGTGCGCCACGATCTGGCGCGTGATCCGCCCTTTTCCAGACTGGACCTGCTGAGCTGCCGCAACGTCCTGATCTATTTCGACAAGACGCTACAAAAACGCCTCCTCCCGATCTTCCACTACAGCCTGAACCAACCCGGATTCCTGTTGCTCGGCCGGGGCGAGCACGTCGCCGGATTCGACCAGCTCTTCAAGCCCTGCGAGGGAAACAAGAAGATTTTCGAACGCATGCCCGGACGGGGTGGACTTCGCTTCAACTGGCCACGGTCATCCTCCGCGGTTGCTGTCGGCGATTCCCGTGCCTCGGGCGTCCCCGACCTGTCGTCCCAGGCGCGTGAAATTGCACTCCAGCTGACCAACCTGTTGGTGGCGCGCTACGCCCCGCCGGGGGTGCTGGTTACCGAGAAGCTGGATGTCATCCAGTTTTTCGGGAAGACCGGGGCGTACCTGCAGACCGCCGCGGGCGCGCCCCAGAACAACGTGGTCAAGATGGCCCGCGCGGGCCTGATGCCGAAGCTGCGAGCGACCGTGGCCCTCGCCAGGCGCGAGATGGCGCCGGTCCGGGCAGACGCGGTGGAGTTTGACGACGAAGGTGCCACCCGCCTCTGCAACCTCGTGGTGCTCCCCTTCGCGGGGATCCCTGACACGAGGCCTCTGTTCGTGATTCTGTTCGAGGAGGTGGTCTCGCCTGGCGCTGGCAAGCAAGGCCACCGGGTCGCGCGACGTGGCGACTCACGGCCGGGCGCCCGCGCTCGTGAGTCCCGCGTCATCCTGAAGGCGGACCATGAGCTCGCGACCACCAACGACTATCTGAACTCACTGATCGAGGAGCACAGTCGCACCAACGACGATCTGGGTTCGGCCAACGAAGAGCTGATGTCCGGGAACGAGGAGCTCCAGAGCTTGAACGAGGAGCTGGAGACGGCCAAGGAGGAGTTGCAGTCGACCAACGAGGAGCTGACCACCGTCAACGACGAGCTGAACCATCGCAATCTGGAGGTGGGGCTGATCAACAGCGATCTGACCAACCTGCTGGACGCCGTGGAGATCCCCATCGTCATCCTGGACAAGGATCGCCGTATTCGTCGCTTCACCCCCAAGGCCTGCCAGGTGATGAGCCTGCAAGCCTCGGACGTGGGACGGCTGTTCGACGACATCAAGCCAAGACTCAACACCCCCGACCTCGACCAACAGGTGTTGCGCGTGATCGAGACCTTCACCGCCGAGGAATCGGAGGTCCAGGACCGCGCGGGGCGCTGGTTCCGGATGCAGCTCCGCCCGTTCAAGGGCGCCGATCGTCGGGTCGAAGGCGTGGTGATCTCGCTCTTCGACATCGATGTCCTGAAGCATCACCTGGGAGAAGCAGAGGACGGCAAGAGGCAGGCGGAAAGCGCCGATCGGGCCAAGGACGAATTCCTGGCGGTGCTCTCGCATGAGCTGCGAACGCCCTTGACGGCGCTGGTCATGCAGGTGCACCTGCTTCGCCGCGAGGGCGCGGATGCCGCCAGGCGTGACCGGGCCTGCGACGCCATCGAGCGCAGCATCAAGAGCCAGGTAAATCTGACCGACGATCTGCTGGACGTTTCGCGCATCGTCACCGGGAAGATGAGAGTCGACCTGCAACGGATCGACCTGACCGAGGCGGTGCAGGCAACGATCGATGGTGTCTCCGCGCTGGCCGCCAGCAAGTCGATCGCGCTGAGCTGCTCCTTGGAGCCGGGGGTCCTTTCCGTGGCTGCCGACCGCGCCAGGCTGGAGCAAATCGTGGCGAATCTGCTGGTCAACGCGGTGAAATTCACGCCCGATGGCGGAAGGATCGAAGTGTCTCTGTCCAGGACAGCGGGCCATGCACAGGTTCGTATCGCGGACAACGGCTCCGGGATCGATGCCGCCTTCATGCCGCGCATTTTCGACCGGTTGGTGCAGAAAGATGGGTCGAGCACCCGCCGCCACTCCGGGCTGGGACTGGGGCTGGCGATCGTGCGCCACCTCGTCAAGGCACACGGCGGCACCATCACCGCGGAGAGCGCTGGCCTCAACCTCGGGTCCACCTTCACAGTGACGTTCCCCCTGCTGCCAGACGCTCACGCATCCCAGACCGTGGCTCAGGAAGGGGCCGAAGAGCTGGCCGAAGTGCGCGCCGCCGCCGACCCCGGTGGCAAGACGCCCCTGGCTGGCGTCAAGATACTGGTGGTAGAGGACGACTCCGACATCAGTGAGGTGCTTGCGGAGATTTTCACCCAGATGGGGGCCAGCGTTCGGACCGCCCCCTCCGCGGCGGCCGCCCTGAACACCTTTCGCACGCTACGCCCCGATGTGATGGTCTGCGATGTGGCCCTGCCAGACGAGGATGGATACGGACTGATCAAGAAGATCAGAGCGCTGGCTTCCGCGGAAGGCGGCGACACGCCTGCGCTGGCGTTGACGGCGCGGGCCACCGACGCCGACCGACTCCAGGCGCTGGCGGCCGGTTTTCAGATGTACCTCTCGAAGCCGGTGGACATCCAGTGCTTGACCGACGCCGTGGCTCAATTGACGGGTGGGACCGGCCCCTCCGTTGAGCCCCGCCAGGGAACCACCGTCGCCGCACGCAACTGAGCGGTGGACTCAGTACCTCACCGCAGGGCCTCCTCACCTCGCCCACGAAAGTGGGAGAGGTCGACGGCCTCAGGCCGGAGGGTGAGGGCACCCCGCTGCGATCAGGCTGCCCCCCTCACCTTTATCCTCTCCCCGCTTCCGCGGGGCGAGGACAAACAGCTTCGGTACGTCGCACGTCGCGTTTTGCCAACGAGTCCTCCGCAACCGGGGCTAGCCCTCCGCGAGCGGCGAAGGCGCTACGTGCCCGGCGGCCACACGATTTGCAATCCGTTGACGGGCGCACGCGTTATCGTGCCGGAGGCTGGCGTGGCTGTGAGGGTGAAGGATGTTCCGGTGACGCCGCGGAAGACGAGGTAGTTGCCGGCAACAT
>JBDSME010000062.1:0-13680 GCA_039916065.1 Polyangia bacterium | reverse complement strand
CGACGCCACCAGCGGCGGTTGCGAACGGAACGGCGGCGGCGGACCAGGAGCCGAATGCCGCCAGCAGGGGCAACGGCGACACCGTCGCGGTGCCGGATGCGCACGCCGATGTCGGCAAAGAAGGAGGTCTGACCAGCGCGACGTCCAAGCGGGCGCGTGTGAGATCGGCAGCCGCGCCGCACCCGAGTGCACGCCCCGGCCTGGCGCGGCGGACTGGACCGTCAGAGGGAACTGCCCGCGGCGGCGTCGAGTCGGCCAGCGCGGTGGTGATCCCCGTCGATCGTATCCCGACCGAAGAGGCATCCACTGCCGGAGCGCGACCGCGCCGTTCCACCGACGTCGACGACGGGTTCATTCTTAAATGAGGACGGTGTGGCTGGCGACGCTGGTCCTGACCGCGCAGATCATCATCCTGGCGACTCCGGCCCGGGCGGAAACGGGCTCGAAAGCCCCCTCGAACAGCCCGACGGCGCCGCCCGCGCTATCCGCGACGTCGGCGGACGAAGACGCTGCGAACCAGTTGGTGGAGCAGGCGGCCCGCGCCTACGATGACGGTCGCCTGGACGCCGCGCTCACCATGCTCGCGCGCGCGTATGACCTGTCGCCCCGTCCGGCCATTGTCTACAACCAGGCCCAGGTGATGCGGGCCAAGCACGACTGCGCCGCCGCCCTGGAGGCATACGGGCGCTTCATCGCCGCCACCCTGCCCGGCGACCCCAACCGCGACCGGGCGGTCCGCCACCAGGCGGAGATGCAGACCTGCGTCGATGAAAAGCGCCCGGCCGCCGCGGCGACCCGGGCACCGGCGGAAGGGCAAGCGGATAAATCGGCGCCTGGCGGCGGCATTCAACCACCGCCGCCCGCGCCAGCAGCGCCGACGCCCACGGCGCCGGTCAGCGGGGCGCCGCCGGTCCGTCTTACCCTCGACCGAGAGCCCGGCGTCCAGACACCCCGCAAGATCGCCGCCTCGATGTCCGAACCTGTTCCCCCTCAGGAGAAAAGCGGTGCTCGTCGCCTGGCGCGCGTCTCCGGCTGGGCGCTCCTGGGTGTCAGCGTAGTTTCCGCCGGCGCCGCCGCCGTTCTGGCCTGGAAGGCCGCCCGATTGCAGTCCGAAGCATCGCAGGATCTTGAGACCCTCTTGAACTCCAAGCCGCCGCTCTGGAGCAGGGACTCGCAATCACGCATCGACGAAGGGGTGCGGGATGCTCACTTGGCCCGCTGGTGCGCGGCGGCGGCCGCTCTGTCCGCCAGTGGGGGGGCCACGCTCCTCATCATGTTTCGTTCCCCGTCGTCTCCTGGAGAGGCGGCGCGACCGCATGACGCGGCCGCCCTCGCCGGATGGTCAGGAGTTTTTTGATGCACCGCCTGACAATCGGCGAAGTTTCGGGGAAAACCGGTTTCCCGCGCGCAAACCTGCGGCGCGAAGTCCGTCTCTCTATTGGAATGCGTGTGTTGGCAGTCGTCGGTTGTCTGTTCGGGCTCTGGGCCAGTCCCGGATGCTTCGAGCTGAACTACCCGTCCTGTCGCATCCGGTGCAACGTCGGCGAATCCTGCCCGCGCGGATTGCAGTGCGTCCCCAGCGCCACCAGCACCGACCATTTCTGCGCCGCGCCGGGCACCCCCATGTGCGACAGTACCGGTCCAGGGAACGACGGCTCGGTCCCCTACAAGGGCGCCGGCGCCAGCGGTCCCCCGCAAGAGATCTGCCACCGCGGGAACTGCCTGACACTGCCCGATGCCATCCGTTCGAAGTTAGTCCTGCTCCTCTGGCCCTCGAACCTGCCCGCATTGGGATCGCCCGTGTCGGTCTGGCCAGATCTATCTGGCAAGGGAAACGACGCGAAGCCTGCCAATCCAGACGCTTCACCCACTGTGACCGAGGACGGAGTGAAGCTAGCGCCCGACCGCCCAGGCGCCGGTTTCGTCGTCGCCAACAGTAGCTCGCTGGACCTGGCGGCGGAGGACTTTTCCATGCTGGTCGTGTCGGGTCTTGAAACAGGAATGCCAGCGACGTTTTTCAGTAAGTCGGATCAGAACAGAGCCGATCCGCGACAGGTGGTTCTGCAGTGGGTGTTCACAGGCGATGGTATGGCCCAACGACCACGGGCGATCATCAATGCCACCACGGTTGACGCACAAGAGGACATTCCCCTGCCGTCAGTGAATGTTTACACACTACGTCGCACGGGCGGACGCATGGAGTTGCGGGTCAACAGCGTGGTACTGGGAAGCGCAGACCTGCGCAACCCAGTGGAATCGACGAGCAACGCCGAGGACCTATTCCTTGGTGTTGTTTCTGCCCAGGGGCGCCCCGTCGGTAGTCTCCAGGCGACCTTTGCTGTCAAGGGCTCTCTCAGCGGGACCGACCTTGCCACCCTGGAACGGTTTCTTCACAGCACCTTTCAGCCCACGCCCTAACAAATTGGATGGACCTCGCCTTACCTGCACACGGCGCCGCAGTACGTGGGGACCTCGCTGACGCAGGTGTCGTCCCACCAGACAGTCGTGCAGTAGTTGTCATGGCCGCACAGCTCACCTACACAAGGGCACGCGTAGGCGTTGATCGGCGGTCCAGCCGTGCACTTAGCATCGCAACCGCAGCGCTGGCCACACATCGACGAAACCTCGCTTACGCATTGAGCGTCCCACGCGATCCCGCAACAGTACGAATCCTGGCCGCAGATATGAGCAACGCACCAATCGCACAAGCCATTCAAGAAGGTCCCCTGCTGACAAGGCGAATGCTGGCAGCTCACCGGCAGGCTAAATGCCTGGATCTTCGGCAATGGTACGTTCGCCGCGATGCCTGACGGGTCGAGGAGAGCCAGGAAGATGCTTTCGCCCGCAAGCTGAATTGCAGCGCCGTCCTTGCCTATGGTGCCGACGCCGCTGGCGCCGATGAAGATGTTGCGGTCGGGGCCGATGGCGAAGCTGACCTGGGTGGGGGTGTTGGCGAACCCGATCTGCTTGACCCATGAGACCTTGCCCGCCGGGTCCAGCCGGGCCACGAACACCGCCAACTGTTTTTCGTGCCGGACCTGCGCGGTCAGGCTCTGGTTGCCGAAGCTGGCCTTCCCCTGGATGGTTCCGCCAAGGACGATGCTGCCGTCCTGATCGACGGCGACGCCTGTCGCCGCGTCATCGCCCGTTCCACCGAAACGAAGGGGCGGGAAGACCAGCGCGCCGGCCTTGTTCACCTTGGCGACGAAGATGTCGGTGCCGCCGGCGCTCTCCAACTCGGCGCCGGCGATGCTGAACTTGCCGGCGAACGTGCCGACCAGAATCTGATTGCCCTCCCGGTCAACGGCCACTGCCGTCTGCAGCTTCAGGGGTGCGGGATTCCCGGTCGGGCGGAGCGGGCGCCGCATCTGCATGCACCCCGCGAATGAAAACATCCCCGCCAGCGCCAACACCAAACTGCTTCTTCGCGTCCACCACGGCGTGATCGTCATCGCAGGTCTCCTTTTCATTTTATGGAACAGTGGCGGCCTCCCAGACTCACTGCGCCATGGCTGGATTCGACCTTCAGCAGGCGTCTCCAGAATCCACGCGCGAATAGTCGCCGCCCGACGCAAAACACGCAAGTTCGATCCGTCTACCTGGTGAACCAAGGAACTCGACCCCGCCGAGCGAGCGACCGACCGTTGCCAGGAGAGGAGCCTGCCCAGATGAATCCGTCCCCACCGACCCAGAACGCGCCGACCTTCGAGGAAAAACTGGTGGGCCTGTACCCGCGTCTCCTCCAGGCCGCGTTGTACCTGTGCGGTGACCAGGCGGATGCTCACGATCTGGTTCAGGACGCGATCGAGCGGGGCCTCCGCTGCCGCGACCGCTTCTGCTCCGGCGACGCGCCCGAACCATGGATGCTCACCATCATCCGCCGCCTGTTCATCGACCGCTACCGCGCCCAGCGCGCCCGCGCCCGACACCTTCCCCGCGCCGCCAGCGAGCCAGTTATCTGCGCGGAGACGCCAACACCCTGCCCCTGGGAGCGCTTCACCACCGAAGATGTCCGCCACGCCTCCCAACTCCTGGCCCCCCTCTACCGCGAGGTGTTCACCCTCTTCACCTTCGACAAGCTGTCGCAGCGCCAGATCGCGCGCCGCCTCTCACTCTCCGCCAGCACCGTCGCCACCCGCCTGGTTCGCGCCCGCCACAAGCTCCGCGCCCTCATGGAGTCTGGTAGCCACCAGAGCCCAACCCCGGGCGCGGAGAAGCCGACCGAAGGGAGCGAGAAGAGCCGAGACGAAGCGGGAGTCGCCCCGTCGCGCAGTTGCTGTACCGCCGGGATTGGAACCGCCCCCGAGGTGGCATCGCATTCTTTAGTACCTCGCCACGGTGGTTCCATCGGGTTGGGGATGTTGAATCCTCGGCGGATCCGATTTACCCCATACCGACGCTGTTTCCTCGTCCAGCGGAGCGGCGTGAGAGTGCGCCTGATTGCGGCGCCGTCCCCTCACCCTCCGGCCTGCGGCCGTCGACCTCTCCCACTTTCGTGGGCGAGGTGAAGATGCTTCGGCGCAATCAATCCCTCAAATTCACCGTGGTCACTTACCAGTTGCAGGTAACCGCAGGGATATATCCGCGGCGCCGCCTGGGCGGTTCAGGGGGATTCGGGTAAAAGCGATGGGATGAACGAACGGCCTCCTTCGATCGCGACGCCGCTGGTGGACCTGGTGCTGGCTTCGGCCTCGCCGCGGCGGAAGGAGCTGCTGGAGCGGCTGGGGTTGCGGTTGGTGGTGGTGCCCGCCGATATTGACGAGGCTCCGCGGACCCAGGAGCTGGCCGGGGACTACGTGCGTCGCATGGCGGTGGAGAAGGCGGCGGCAGGCCACCGCGCCTGGGCTGCGCGCGCCGAGGCTGCCGGGAGCAGCGGCGGCGTCGCTTCGGCTCTGCCTTTGTTGGCGGCGGACACCACCGTGATTGTTGACGGCAGCATCCTGGGCAAGCCGGCGGACGAGGGCGAGGCGCGCCAGATGCTCGCGCGCCTGGCGGGGCGACGGCATGAGGTCACCACGGCTTATCGAATCGTCCACGGGGGGCGAGAGGTGGACCGTTCGGTCACCACCGCGGTGGCCATCCGCCTGCTGGATCCGCGCGAGGTGGAGGCGTACGTGGCTGGTGGGGAGTGGCGGGGCAAGGCGGGCGGTTATGCCGTGCAGGGGATCGCGGCCGCCTTCGTGACCGAGTTGCGGGGTTCGTTGACGAACGTGGTGGGGTTGCCGCTGGCGGAGGTGCTGGCCGATCTGCGGGCGCTGGGGGCGGTGCCGGCGTATCCCCCGGCGCGCTTCGTGGCGGAGGGATGAACCGGGCCGCGCAGATCGCCTCCGCGCTTCGTGAGGTCCGGGACCGCATCGCCGATGCCGCTGCGCGCGCGGGGCGCAGCGCCGACAGCGTCCGGCTGATCGCGGTCTCCAAGAAGATGCCGCCAGAAGACGTCGCTGCGGCGCTGGCCGCCGGTCAGGAAGACTTCGGCGAGAACTACGCTCAGGAGTTGCGCGACAAGCGCGCGGCCGTGGCCACGGTGCTGGCGGCCGAGCAGGTCCAGGTACGAGCCAATGCCACCGCGGTGCCGCCGGTGGGGCTGCTGCTGCCGCGGTGGCACTATCTCGGCCCGATCCAGAGCAACAAGGTGAAGTACCTGGCGGGTCAGGTGGCGCTGATCCACTCGGTCGACAACGGCGACGTGCTGGCGGAGCTCGACCACCGGCTGGCCAGCACCGCGGCGCCGAAGATGACGGGGACCATCGATCCGCAACCGTGCCTGGTGCAGGTCAACATCGCGGGCGAGACCCGCAAGGGCGGCGTTCCCCCGCACCGGCTGGCGGCGGTGCTGGATCGCTTTGCTGTCTCCAGCCACGCCACCTGTCTGGGTCTGATGCTGATCCCGCCTACAACCGACACCGTCGAGGCCACCCGCCGCCACTTCGCCACGCTCCGGGAATTGGCTGCGCGCGAAGCGGCTGTCGTGCGTCCAAACGTGAGCTTGTCGGAGCTGTCCATGGGGATGAGCGGCGACTATGTAGAGGCCGTGGCCGAGGGAGCCACCATGGTCCGCGTCGGCACGGCCATCTTTGGAAACCGGGCCCGCGCGCGGGATGACGACGGGCCGGCGCTTGGTTGACAAGCGTGGCCGCCGTGAGTTTCCGTTTGCGCCGATGACAGGCTCCCCGGCCCGGTCGCGCTTCGTGCTTGCCGTAGCATCGTCGTGGGTGCTGGGCGGTGTCACCACTGTCCAGGCGACGCCGGCCCGGCTGGTCCAGGTGGACGACTCTGAATCCTCACGGGACAACAAGGAGAACGACGGTACGGACTCCACTCCCGCGGCTTCGACCTGGGCGGACTACGCGCCGGCGGCGATGGATGCGCCGCAGCTCCGCAACCTCGAGCCGCGCACGCGCCTCTACGCGGACGGAGCAGTGGCCCAGACCGATGATCTGTCGGTGCTTCCCCACATCGGGGGCCGGGGGCGCAACCTCCGGCTGGCGCTGGGAGGCAGCCTGAAATGGCGGCGTTTCCAGTTCGACGTCGAGCTACCGGCCTCGCAGGCCACCACCGTCGACATCTTCAACCCCGACTTTGCCGACGACGACCCCAACCAGATCGCGAGGGAAGATCGCCACCAGACTACTCTGTCCATCGGAGATCTGCGTCTGGGAGCGCAGTGGACGCACGCGCTCCCCATCGATGCCCTGCCGCTGGCCGCCGGTTTCGGCATCCGACTCCGGGTGCCCACCCACACCACGCGGTTTCAGTTCTACAACTACAACAATCAGAGCACCCTCGTATATGGCCTGCCCTACTACTTTCACATCGAGCCCACGGTGATGGTGGGTGGGGGACTGGGGCCGCTCTCCTTCGTGATGAATCAGGGCGCCATCGTCTTTCTCGGGCCGGACGGGAACATCGGGGATCTGCCGATCGTGATTCCGTCGCTCTATTTCTGGGATGCCCACTACGCCGTGGCGTGCCGGATCATCCGCCTGCTGGCGGTGTCGGTGGAGTTGAACACCACCATGCAGCTGAACCACGTCGAGGGCCTGGATTTTCAGAAGCTCAACAACGTGTTCGCGGTGGTTCTGTCGCCCGGCCTCCAGGTCCACCTGGGAAGGCTGCGTCTGGATGTGACCGCCCGCTTTGGGATGACGCCGGGGGCTGAACTGCTGGGCGTGATTGCCTTTGCCGGAACGCGTTCCGGCATGTTGCGCGCGACATGGGTCTTCGATTGACGTCGGCTATACTTTCGGTGTGAGCTTCAACGACGCCCGTGGTGCATTTCCGTTCTCCCTTGTGGTCCGGCTGACGTTTGTCGCAGCCGCACTTGGTACCGGCGTGGTGGTGAGCGCCTGCTCGTCGAGCGGCGGAAGGATACCGGCGGACGCCGACACCCAGGACTCGTTCTCCATCGACTATCAATTCGGCGACCTGCCGCCAGGATGCCCGCCCGCCGCCGGGAACGACAAGAGGGTGGGAACCCCCTGTTCCAGGACCGCTTCCAAGACTCAGTGCGGGGGTGGCCTGATCTGTGCGTGCCAGGATTTCAATGGCTTTGTGCCGCCCGACGACACACCGTGCTTCTGTACCATTCCCATCCTCGGCAAGGTCTGCGGGGACGTGCCACCCGGCTATTGCGGACAGGCGGCCAGCTGCTGCAGCTACATGAACGTGGGATCGATCTGCGTGCCAGACTCCTGCCTGCCCGAGATGCAGTGCCCGGTTTTCTGACCGAGCCTCGCCCTCAGGGGAAGCGCCCGGTGGCCAGCAGCAGATCCAGCCGGGCCTGACGGGAGGCGTCCTCCGTCAGCGCCGCCTGCGTCGCCGCATCGCGCGCACGGCGCTCGGCGTCGATGACGTCCAGGTTGGTGGTGGCTCCGGCGCGGTAGGCCAGCTCCGCCAGCTCGGCCGCCTTGCGGGCCAGCCGCGATGACTCGCGCGCCGCCGTCAGCGCCTCGTCCGACCTCATCACGATGTCGAAGGCGGCCCGGACCTCCACGGTCAGGTCGCGAAGCGCGGCCTCCAGCTGCGCGCGCGCCTGCCCTTCCACTGCCGATCGCTCCTTGGCCACGCCGCCGCGCAGGCCGCCATCGTAAAACGGCAAGGTCAGTACGAGCTGAGCCTGCCACCCGTCGGTGGGCTGGATCGCTGACCCCAGATCCTGCACGAAGGCGGTCGCGTTGCCGGTCAGGTAAGGCGCATAGAGCGACCAGACGTCCCGGCGCGACCGCTCTGCCCCCCGCAGGCGCGTCTGCAGCACCTTGAGGTCGGCGCGGTTCTGGCGCGCCTCTTCCGCGGCCGTCTGCAGGTCCGGCGGCGTCGGCAGGGGCACATCGTCGCTCACATCGACAAGGTGGTCCGACGACAGCACGGCCGCCAGAGCGGCGCGGGCGCGTGTCAGCGCGACGCGGCTGGTGGCCACCTGCCCTTCGTCGATGCGCAGCTCCTGCTCGGCGCGCGCGTCGTCCAGGCTGTTCCCCACCCCACCGGTGAGACGGGTGTGCGCAAAATCGAAGTGCAGGCGGGCGGTGTCACGAGCACGCGCCGCTGCCTCCACCTGCCGGCGCTGCAACACCACCGCGAGATAGGCCCGGACCACCGTCGCGCCCAGCTCGCGCCGCAGGTCCGTGGCACTGGCGCGCGCCACGTCCAAAGTGGTGTTGGCTCGATGGACGCCTGCCCAGGTGGTCGGGACCAGCAACGGCACATTGAGCTGCAGGTTGGCGGTCCACTGGTTGGCGGCTCCGATCTTCAGGCCGGTGCTGGTGACGCGGTCGTGATCCAGACGGGTATAGATGCCGTTGCCCAGCAGCGTGGGCAACTCAGCGGCGCGGGCCTGGCGCAGCAGACCCTCCGAGCGGGCAATCTCGTATTCGGCCACGCGCGCGTCGGGATTCTGGGCGAAGGCGCGCGCCAGGGCATCAGCCAGAGTGATGCGCTCCAGGCCAGCATCGTCCAGCGGTGCCGGCGCAGGCGCTGGCGTAGGCGCGGCGACCGCCAGCGACGACGTCGCCGCCATCCAGGCGGCCACCCGCGCGACGGACCAGAGGGTGCACCACGACATGGCGGTGTTCTTAGCCAATAGAGGTGGCGTGTCCACTCGGAAGGATCGCGTCCATGCGCCGGTGCCGTGTCTGGTTGGCGACGGTGGTGGCGGCGACGGCCAGTGCGACGACCAGGCGACGCCTCTGATAGATTCGCTGGACCTTGCCCGTCGAGCTCCGCGTTCTTTCGCCGGCCGTACCGCGCTTGAATCCTTGCGCCTTCGACTTCGAAGGCAGTGCCGTGGCGGCGTTCGAAGGCGAGTCTTTGGCCGTGGCACTTTGGGCGGCGGGGATCCGTACCCTGGGACGTTCCACCAAGTATCACCGGCCGCGCGGTGCTTTCTGCTTCGAGGGTCATTGTGGCTCCTGTTTTCTGCGGGTGGACGGGCACCCCAGCGTGCGCGCCTGCATGACTCCGGTCGGGGACGGGTTGCGCTGCGCGCGCCAGAATTCGTTTCCCAGCGCCGAGATCGATCTGCTGGCGGCCGCCGATTGGATGTTTCCCGAGCAGATGGACCACCACACCCTGATGACCGGAAACCGGGTGGCCAACCGCCTGCTGGTCGGTCTGGTGCGCCAGATGGGCGGGGCGGGGACCTTGCCCGATACCGCTCCCGCCGACCGGTATGCCGCGCGCGACGAGCTGGTTGACGTCTGTATCGTGGGCGCGGGCCCGGCGGGACTGACCGCCGCAGCGATCCTGGCCCGGACAGCGCCGACGTTGCGGGTGCTGGTGGTCGACGAGCAGCGCTCTCCGGGCGGATCGTGGCTGGCCGAGCCGGAGGGGACCGCGCAGGCAGACGCCGCACTCTCCGAGCTGGCAACCGCGCCCGGGAACGTGGTTCAGGTGCTGTCGGGCGCGGTGGCCATCGGCTTCTTTCCCGAAGATCTGGTGGAGAGCGACGCCCGCCCCGACGCCATCCAGGGGACGCTGGCCGTCACCACCGCCACCGGGTTGCTGCGGGTATCGGCACGCCGGCTGCTCTACGCCACGGGGGCCTACGACCAGAACCTTCCCTTTTTCGACAACGATCGCCCGGGGATCATCTCGGCACGGGCCTGTGGCCGGTTGGCGTTTCGCCACGGATTGCGGCCCGGACGCCGTATAGCCGTGGTGGCAGTGGCCGCGCCGGAATCCGCGACGGCTGGCCACGACTACGCGGACCGCCTGGTCGCCGGCCTGATCGCCGCCGGCCTCCGCGCCGAGGACGTGCAGCGCATCGACACCGGGCAGGACGGGCAGGACGGACAGGAACACGTCGTCGCCGCGCGCGGCGCCACCGCGTTGCGCGGCTTGATCGTGGCCAGCGACACCGGTCAAGAGCGGCGGGTGGCCGCTGACGTGGTCGCGGTGGCCGCCCTCCCAGCGCCGGCGTCCGAGTTGCCCCGCCAGCACGGGCCGGGCGGCAGCGACCGCTCGCCCGTTGTCCTCGACGAAGCGTTGGGGGGCTTCGTGGCGCAGGTCGATGGCCAGTTTCGCCTGAGGCACCTTTCGGCGAACAGGGACAAGGTGTTTTGCTGCGGGGACGTGACCGGATATCGCGGGCCGGCGGCGGCCGCGTCCGCCGGAGCAGCGGCGGCCGCCGCGATCACGCACACTCTCGAACCTATCTGACCGTGCACCCCGTGACCGCTTCCGGCAAGGACCACAAATTCCAGCAAGATGAGAACACGATGAAGATGATCATCACCCATTGGTTCCGGTTCCGGTTCCTGTTCCTGTTGCCCGCCTTTTTGCCGTGCGGAATCCTCGCCTGCGGAATGCTTGCTTGCGGTACGGCCCCCCCTCCCCCGCTGGCTACGCAGTTCGCCGCCGAGGCAGCCCCAGATCCGCGATTGCAGCCGACGTTCGACCCCGCGCCCCCGGCGACAGCCGAGACGCGCCAGGACCAGCGCACCGTCCGGCGCCGCGAGATCCTGGACGCGGTCTGGCGCACGGTGCGCGACATGCACTACGACCCACGGTTGGGCGGGCTGGACTGGCCGGCGGTGCGCCGGCGCTACGAGCCCCTGGCGCTGGGCGCTCCCAGCGACGCGGCATTTTATCGCGCGCTGAACGACATGATCGGCGAACTGGGTCAGTCTCACATGGTGGTGACCGGTCCCGGCGCGGACGACGATATCGCCGAGGATACGGCGACGGTGCCACAAGACCCGACCACCACGCCCGCGGGCCCGGCGGCTGCCTCTGCTCCCCCCCTACTGTCGGGGGCGACGCCGGCCGGGACGACCGCGCCCGTCCCCGCCACCCTGTCCGGACCGCCCGGTGCGCCCGTGGTGGTCACCGGCGTCGGCGATCCCGGTGTCACGGTGCGGTCCATCGAAGGGCGCCCCACGGTCACGGCCGTGCGGCCGGCTTCCTCGGCGGCGCGCCACCGCCTGGCCCCGGGATTCATCATCACCGCCATCGGCGGACGTCCCCTGGCCACAGTCAGCGGCAGCAAGCGCCCGCTGCGGCCCGTGGAAGAGCGGTTCGCCTTGCGGCGGGCGGCCCTGCACCTGCTGCAAGGGCCCGTGGGCAGCAAGGTGACGGTCGCTTATCTCGACAACGATGACCGTCCCGGACAGGTGATCCTGGAGCGCGATCCGCCGGCCGGACCATCGCGGCAGATCGGTCACCTGCCACCGCTGCATCCCGAGACCCGGATCTCCGAGGTGGGCGGCGTGGGCATCATCGCCTTCAACATGTTCTTGCTCGATCCTTTGCTGCCCGAGATCAAGCAGGCGATGGACCGCTTCAGGGCCGTCCATGTGAAAGGGATGATCCTGGATCTGCGTGGCAACCCCGGTGGACTGGGCGCGATGGCCATCCCGGTAGCCTCCGAGTTCGTGGCCGCGCCCACCACGCTCGGCACCCTGCAATTTCGAACCTTCTCCCAGACGTTCACGGCGCAGCCGTCGCTGGGACGTATCCCGTACACCGGTCCCCTGGTGATCCTCACCGACGAAGGCACCGCCTCCGCGTCGGAGATCCTGGCCGCGGGGCTGCAGGAGGCGGGGCGCGCGCGGGTGGTGGGCGACACCACGCTGGGCGCGGTGCTCCCGTCGGTGGTGGAGGCGCTGCCCCACGGCGTGGTGATGCAGATGGTGGTCGCCGACTTCAAGACGCCCAAGGGCATACTTGTGGAGGGGCGCGGCGTTCAGCCGGACAGGCGCGTGCTGGAGACCCGTTCCGCCTTGCGCGCCGGACATGACCCGGTGATCGACGCGGCGTTGTCGGTCCTGAAGATGCGCACCGGTGCGACGGCGAAAAGACAGCCTCGACCATGAAGGGGACGGACCACGCGGCTACGCCAGCAGCCCGTGGATAGAGCGGAACAGTTACCTCGCCACAGAAATTTCGATCGGCTGCGGCGAACCCGTTGGCGAAACCGCCGTGCCCCATACCGAACCTGTTTGTCCTCGCCCCGCGGAAGCGGGGAGAGGATAAAGGAGAGGGGTACACCCCTGATCGCGTCGCCGCCCCCTCACCCGCCGGCCTGCGGCCGTCGACCTCTCCCCACTTTCGTGGGGCGAGGTGAGGAGATCCCCCGCGATAAATCAATCTGATTCACTGTGGCCAGGGACTGGCTACTCTCTTACGGTTGACGCGGGAGGATCGCCGGCGGAGCATCATGCTATGACCAGCTCGCGCGCTCTGACCTCGATCGTTTTCCTGCTGTCGGTGGCGGGGGCCGCGGTGATGACGGCGTCACCATGTTTGTCGGGAGTGGCCCTGGCTGCCCCGGTGGTGTCCGGGGGGGCAGGCGCGAGCGGCGCAACTTCGGCTACTCCAGCGCGCCCGGCCCTGCCCGCCGCTCGTTCCGTGGACGCGATCCTGACCGACGTCGTCGCCGCGGTCGGGGGCGCGGCCGCTCTGGGAAAACACCGCTCGCTGCACACCAAGATGGAGATCACCTTCAAGGGCCTGGGCATCACCGGCACCGCCGAACACTACGGTGCCGTGGGCGACAAGGCCCTGACCATCACCGAGATCCCCAACCTGGCCTCTACCCGCGAAGGCAGCGACGGGACCCACCACTGGTCCGAGGATCCCATCAACGGGCTCCGCCTGTTGATGGGAGTGGAAGCGGAGCAGGCCCGCGTGGAGGCGGCCTGGAACGCCGAGCTGCGCATGAAATCCCTTTTTCAGAAGGTGGAGGCCAACAACGATCGCGCGGACGACGGCACGCTGCTGGAGTGCCTCACCCTCACCCCCAAGCTGGGGCCACTCCTGATCAACTGCTTCGACGCCCAGACGCACCTCATGACCTTGCAGAAAGGCGTGCGCTCCGGCCCGCAAGGCGACATGCCTTTCACCGCCCGGCTGTCGGACTGGCGCGCGGTGGGCGACGTGAAGATGGCCTATGCCACGGACATGCAGGTTGGTCCGCTCGCCTTCATGGGACGGGTCACCTCCATCGAGGTGGACGTTCCCACCCCGGCCACGTTGTTTGCCATGCCCGCCGGGGGTAGCAAGGCCCGCAAGCAGACCAGCAAGCAGACCAGCAAGCCGGCAAAGGGCGACGGCTCGGCGAAACCCGCCAAGCGCTGACGGCCGCCATGCCCCGCAAGCTGATCCTCTGCCGCTGCGAGGACGTCACCGCCGCCGACGTCGATCATGCGGTGGCAACCGGTTTCGCTGAGCTCGAGGAGGTGAAGC
>JBDSME010000061.1:0-3512 GCA_039916065.1 Polyangia bacterium | reverse complement strand
AACGGTCTGTCGCATTTTGTCGAGCACATGCTCTTCCGCGGGTCTGAGCGCTTCGGCAGCTCCTACGCGCTGAACTACGCCATTGAAAGCGTGGGCGGGACGCTGTACGCGGAGACCGGACGCGACTACTCCCTGTACCAGATACCGCTTCATCCCGCCGAACTGCCGCGCGGACTGGAGATCATGGGTGATCTCTTCGCCAGTCCGATGTTTTCCGACATCGAGCTTGAGCGGAAGATCATCCTCGAAGAGATCCTGGAGGATCTGGACGAGGACGGTCGCAACGTGAACGTCGACGATCTTTCCCGCGCCGCCATCTGGGGCGAGCATCCCCTCGGCTATCCCATCACCGGCCCGCTGCGCAACGTGAAGCGCTTTCGCACGGAAGACGTGCGCGCGCACTTCGCCGAGTTCTACGGCGCGCGGAACATGGTGCTGTGCCTGGCTGGTCCGTTCTCGCACGCCGACGTGGCGCCGCGCGCGGCGGAGGCGTTTTCGCGCGTGCGGCCAGGGCGCCGCGCCCGGCCGGTGCCCGCGCGCGTGCGCGGCGTGGGCCCGCGCTTCCGCTCGCTGCACAACGAATCCGCGCAGACGCACGTGCAGCTGGTGTGGGAAGGTGTTCCCGACAGCGATCCCGACTACGTGGCGCTGTCGGCGCTGTCGCGGGTCCTGGACGACGGCATGTCCACGCGGCTGCACTATCAGATCTGCGATCAGAAGGGGCTTGCCTATCAGGTCTCGGGCGGGATCGAGCCGCTGCACGACACGGCCCTGCTGGAGGTGGACGCCGCCTGCGCGCCCGCCAAGTTACCCGACCTGGTCAGCGAAGCTCTGTCGCTGCTCGGCCGCTTCCGAACGGAGCGTGTGCGCGACGAGGACCTGGCCAAGGCCAAGCGCCGCTACCGTGGGGACATCGAGGCGGGATACGACGATCTGGACGGGCTGTCCGGTTGGTATGGCGGGACCGAGCTCTTTTACAAGCCGCGCAGCCACGCGGATCGGGTGCGGCGGTTCAACGCGGTCACCGCCGAGCAGATCCAACGGGTGGCCCGTCGCGTGCTGGATCGCAAGCGTTTGACCGTGGCGGTGGTAGGCACCCTGTCGCCGTCGGTGGCGCGACGGGTACGGGCGGCAATTCGCGCCTATCGCTGACGGGCAGCGCTGGTACCGGGATCCGGTAGCGGCGCTGTTCATGTTTATTGCGTGCGCGCCTTGGAGCGCTTGCTGCGGGCCTTGCCTGGCGCAGCGCCGGCCGGGGCAGTGCTGGCCACCTCCACTTGCAGGGACACTGTCTCCTTCATGGGCTTGCAGGCCTCCTCCTGACAGACCACGAACCGCGTCTCGGCGGTGATGGTTTTATTGCCGGCAGAGGTGGCCGTGAACGGGAGCTCGAAGCGGGCGGCGTCCTTCGTCGACTGCGTGAGATCGGCACGGGTCAACTTGGCCTTGGGCAGCTCCACCCCGGGGTCCGCCTTCGCCGTCAGGGTGATGGGTGCCTGCTCGTTCACGTGCCAGCCGTTCTTGGCTTGCACGGTCACCGTGGCCTTGGCCGGGACCCCTACCGCCGCGCGGATCTTGCCCTTCTGAATCTCGTAAGGCGGCGGTTCACCAGCGGCGGCGACTCCCACTCCCGGCGCCGACAGGGCGGCCGCGACGAACAGCAATTTGGTGAGCAGCTTCATGGTGGATCTCACAAGAGTAGTGGGTGAGACGGCGTAGCGCCAAGGACGCTTCAGTCCCGACCCGCGCCGAGCGGCGGTATCGACGCGACGCCCTGAAGTCGTACATGTCTGACTTTGACCTATGGTGTAGGATATTGTATCCTAAACGGCGACATGACAACCAAAAGGTTTTGGGGTCCGGCGAATCCGGACAGGCGTTCGGTGGGGCGGCGGTCGGTCGACTTCTATGCCATCGAGGTCGCAAACGGGGGGCGGTACCTCCGCAGGATCACCAACCTGTCGCGGACGGGGCTGCTGATGGAAGACCGCATGAATACGCAGCAGCCCGGCGCGATCATGGAACTGGAGCTTCCCCGGCCCGATGCGGTGCCGGTGCGGCTCAAGGCGGAGGTGGTCCGCGTGACCAGCGGGGGGCACGTTGCTCTGCGGGCGCTCGGCGGGAAACGCTTTCACGGGTTAGGCGGCTCGGTGGAACTGTGAGGCACCGTCGAAGCGCCGACGCCGGTCCCCGGTGGCGGTTGGTGTAGAATCCACCCATGGCGCTCATCGACAAGGCGGACCGTGCCCGACAGCTCGCCCGGGCGATCGCGTCGGACCTGACCCTCTATCACGAGTCGAAGATCCTGGAGGGGCTGGAGCGGGATTCGTTGTTCGATGTGATGCGTGACGAGATCGAGGAGGGGCGGACCCTGTACAAGGGGCGCGTCACTCCGGAGGTGTTCGCCCTGAACATCTACGACCGCGCTCTGGTCGATGTGATGCTGAAGTCCAAGGCTCACGTGAAGTCGCGTATCTGGTAGTGCCGGCGCGTCGCCTGGTGGTGACCGCCGCGCAGGCCGGAAAGCGCCTGGACGTTTACCTGGCCTCCGAGCTGCCGGAGGTGTCCCGGTCGCAGCTCACCCGTCACATCACCGAGGGCGCCGTCACCGTGGGGGGCGCGCGCGGTGTCCCCTCGCGCAAGGTGCGCGTGGACGACGTGGTGGTCTGGACACCTCAGGCGGTGGTGCCCACCGAGATCGGCGCCGAGGCCATTCCGCTGGTGGTGGTGTACGAGGACCGGCACCTCATCGTGATCGACAAGCCTCCCGGGTTGGTGGTCCATCCGGCCCCGGGGCATCGCACCGGCACCCTGGTGAACGCCCTGCTGTCTCATGTGGCCGACCTGCGCGGCATCGGAGGCGAGCTGCGGCCGGGGATAGTGCACCGCATCGACAAGGACACGTCGGGGTTGCTGGTGATCGCCAAGGACGACCAGACGATGAACACGCTCGGCGCGGCCTTCAAGGCGCACGACATCAACCGGGTGTACGAAGCGCTGGCGGTGGGCAAGCCGCCAGCACCGAGCGGTCGTATCGAGACGCTGTATGGTCGCGATGTTCGCGATCGCAAGAAGTTCTCCATCAAGGTGCGCGCGGGAAAACGCGCGGTGACGAAGTGGCGGGTGGTGGAGAAGATCGGCGCGGCGGTGCGGATCGAGGCCGAGCTGGAGACGGGACGCACCCACCAGGTGCGCGTGCACATGGCGGCGCTGGGGCTGCCGCTCCTGGGTGATCTCACTTACGGCAAGACGCCGCGGGATCCGGCCTTGAAGGAGATCGCGACCACGCTGGGACGACAGGCACTGCACGCGCGGACATTGGGATTTCGGCACCCGGCGACGGGCAAATGGCTGGAGTTCACCGCGGCGCCGCCGGTGGATTTCGCGCGCGCCCTGGCCGGCTTGCGCGCCCTGGCGGGCGGCGCATGATTGAGGAGGAGCGATGGCGCTGTCGTCTTTCGGGGCCGGCCGCGGCTTCGGGGTGTTGCTGATGCGCGAGAAGCTGATGACCG
>JBDSME010000060.1:0-6394 GCA_039916065.1 Polyangia bacterium | reverse complement strand
ACGGGGGCGCGTTGCCCCGGTTCATCAACGGATCATTTTCCTTCGGAGGCCCCCGTCATGCTCGAGCAGATGCGTAAGTCATCGCAGTCGCTGCTCATCTATGTCTTGTTCGGCATCGTCATCGCCGTGTTCATCATCAACTTCGGGCCCCAGTCCCGCGGTGGTGGCAACGGTTGCGACGGCGCCATGGGAGGCGATGAGACGGCAGCCCAGGTGGCCGGTCAAACGGTGTCGGCACAGGCATTTCGGTCGGCGTTCATGCTGCTGGGGGGCGGCAATCAACCCCCGCAGATGCTGAAGCTGCGCCGTTTCAAGGAGACGGTCATGGACCGGCTCATCGAGCGCGAGCTGCTGGCCCAGGAGGCGCACACCCTTGGTTACGCCGTCGACGAGGAAGATGTCCACAAGATGCTGCTCGATGGACGGATCATCGGGCTGGGCATTCCCCACAGCATTCCCCGCCTGCAGAAGGACGGCGTCTTCAACTATGACCAGTTCAAGACCTTCACCCAGTTCGAGCTGGGGCTGACGCCTGACCGATTCGTGGAGCAGCAGCAGCGCGAGATGCTGGCGTCGCGGGTTCGCGATCTGATGCGCGCCTCGGTGAAGGTGTCGCCCGAAGAACTGAAGACCGCGTTCGAGATGAAGAGCCGCCAGATCAACCTGGAGTACGTGCGGTTCCCGTCGCGCAAGTACGAGGGCGAGGTGGAGCTGACGCCCGAAGAGGTGGCCGCCTACGTCAAGGCCAACCAGGCCAAATTGAAAGAGGTCTTCGAGCAGCGCAAGCAGATGTACACGGATATGCCCCAGGAGCTCCGGGTGAGGGAGATTCTGATCAAGGGCCAGGGCCCGACCACGGCTGTAAGCGAAGGGGCCAGCAAGGACAGCGCCGGAGACAAAGCGGACGACAAAGCGGACGACAAGGCGGACAACAAGGTGGCTTCGGCGGCCGACGATCCCGCGGCCCGCAAGCAAATTCAAGGTGTCGCCGCGCGGATCGCCAAGGGCGAGGCGTTCGCCAAGGTGGCGCGCGAGACTTCGGAGGACGCCGACAGCCGCGCCGCCGGTGGCGACCTGGGCTGGCGTCGGAAGGGCACGTTGGGCCTGGCCGACGCCGATGAGGCCAAGCTGTTCGCCGCGAAAGCTGGCACCGTGGTGGGCCCCCTCAAGACCACGCAGGGCGCGTGGGTGTTGTTCATGCCCACCGCCAGCCGTCAGGGCACCCTCACCTTGGACAAGGTCCAGGACGATCTGGCCGAGGAGCAGGTGAAGCAACAGAAGGCCGTGCAGATCGCCAAGCGCCACGCCGAGGCCGCCCTGGCGGCCAGCAAGGGTGCTGCCGACAAGACCCTGAAGGACCTGTTTCCGGGCGAGGCCGCCGACGCGGCCAAAGCGAAGGAGGGCGACAAGAACAAGGCCGGCAAAGGTGACGGCAAATCCGCCGCGATGGCCGCCGCAGCCAGCGATGCGCGTGCCGAGGAGACGGGACTGTTCGCGCGCCGGGGCACGGTCATCGAGCAGCTCGGCGATTCCCCGGAGCTGGCGCAGGCGGCCTGGAATTTGACGGCGGCAGCCCCTCTTGCTGGCCCGTTCGAGATCGCCGGGAGCTACGTGGTGGTGCGGCTCAAGGAACGAAAAGATCCGGACCTGGCCGAGTTCGACAAGAAGAAGGCCGAGTTTCAACGCGACGCCGAGCTGGCCAAGTGGAACGACGTCTTCACGGGCTGGGTCAAGCACCGGTGCCTGGAAGCCAAGAGCGCCGGCAAACTCTCCGTCAACAAATCGCTCCTGAAGTACGAAGACAGCCAGGAACCTCCGGCCTACGAGCCGTGCGGCGACGGCGCCCCACGCCGCCCGTTTTGATGCGCGCCCAACCGCCCACCTATCGGCCCACCTGGGTGCTGGTCATGGCCTCGGTCATGCTGATGGCGGGCGGATATTCGCTGGTCGCTGGCCTCTTGAAGCTGCGAGACCCGTCGATCGTACTGACGGTGGCGAACAGCGATCCCTCCGGCTCCGACGCCGATGTGCAGTTGAACCGGCAGCTGTTGGCAGCGCGCGCCGCCGCCGTGGCCCCGCATCGCAACATGGTGCGGGCCGAAGCATTGTTCGAGGTCGGCCTGGCCCTGTTCACCCTGTACGCGACCGCGGCGGTGCTGCTTCGTGACCGCAACGGACGGGCCCTGACGCTGGGCGTGGGGGCGCTGGGGATCGCCTACCAGCTTGGTACTTTGCCCGTGTACATGTCGCTGATGCGCGACTACGCCGAGCGCGGGGCCGACCTGCTGGCGCAGGTGGTGATCCAGAGCGCGGCCGGCACCGTACCGCCGGATCCCGCCGAGGTCGCGCGCCGCTTGCGCGCCGCCATCGTTGGCGGGCCGGTGGTGGTGACCATCCTCAGCGTGGCCGGCTCGATCGTGCTGTTGGCTTTTTTCGGCGGCCGGCGCGGGCGGGCCCTTTACGGCATCGACGGTCCGCCCAGCACGCGGCCCGGTATCTGAGTTAGAGTTTTACATTCATGGGGGCGGCGGATTCGGTCCCGGCGACGTTGCACCTCACGACAGTGACGGTGGTGGACGGCCGAGCGTCGCTGTCCTTCGCAAGCAAGCGCGACCACCAGACCGAGCGCGGCGCGGGCGGAGACGCCATCGACGATCCGGTGTTGCAGTCCCCCTGGGTGAACGTCGAATCCCTGGAGCTGCAGTCCGCGGAACCGGTGCAGGTGCAGTTGGATGAACAACACCAAGGCCGGCTGAAGAATCGCCGCCTGGTCTTCAAGGGGGCGACGCTGGTGACCAGCACGGCCCTGTTGCAGGATGCCCTGTCGTCGTGCCCCTTGATGACCGCCGGCATCAGCGAGTTGCGTCCGTGGATGGGCCCGAACGGCTTGCGACTGGTGGGTCGGGTGGCCATTCAGGGGGTGGAGGCGCCGTTCACGATCCGAATCGCAGTCGAGCCGCGCCGGGAAGGACGACGGCGCCTGCTGCTCGGATTGTCTGACGTGCGGCTCTTCGGCGCGCTCCCCCTGCCCGCGCCACTGGTGGGGGCGACGCTCGGCCGGGCCATCCTGGCGCGGCAGACGGCAATTCCCGGAACGGTGCGCGCCATCGGTCCGGCCATCGACGTGGACGCGCTGGAGGCATCACTGGCGACGGCGCTGGTGGCGAAGGGATGGCGGTTGCCGGACCTCGGTCGTGCTTGGTTGAAGACGGTGGTCCAAGGAGACGACGGCGGGGAGATCCGGTTGCGCTTCGCCAGCGATGGCCGCCCCACCGAGCGGCTGGGCACCCTGGAGGAAGACCCGCGAGAGGATGGTGTCGACTGGCTGGCGTGGCTGGAAGGTGAACGCCTGCCGGAAGGCCTGGATCGCGCCGAGAAGTTGATGTTCGACGGTGACTGGTCCGCGGCGGAAGAGGCGTACAGGGAAGCGCTGGCGGATTCATCCGCCGGAGGAGCGCCGGACCCCTGGCTGGAATGCGCGGGGCGCGCGCGGTTGCTTGAACTGAAGGCCGCAGCGACCGGCACCGCAGGCGCCGCCGAGGTGGCCACGCTGGCGAAATCGCTGATCGGCAGGTGGCCTGATTTCATTCCGGCCGTTCTGCACGCCGCGATCGCCGCGTCCCAGCTGGGAGAAGGGCCCCGGGCGGCCGAGCTGTTCGAACAAGCCGCGGCCTTGGCCGCGGCGCGCGGCGAAGACGAGGATGCGGGGCTGGCCCGCACCGCGGCGAAACATGCCCGGGCGTCCCTGGGAAGCATCGGCGCGGTGACCGCCGAGGATGCCGTTCCCGCCCCGATTGACAGCGGCGCTGCACGAAATATCACCGCGCGAACCGCGGCGATCTATGCGGCGCAAGGGGAGCCCGATAGCCGCGCCGAAGCGCTGGCCGCCCTGATGCACGACTTCGCCCTGCTGCCCGCGGAACGCCAGCACGACGCCTATGCCAGCTTTGGTCGTATCGCCGAGGCCACCGGTGATCTCGAATATGCGGAGGAGGCCTACTGGCGCGCCACCAGCGCGGCCGGCAATCCAATGCCGACGGAACGCGCGAACGATCTGGTCGCGCATGCCCGGGTTTTGCTGGCGCGGGGCAACCGGGCCGCCGCTGTCGCCGAGCTGGAAGAAGCGCTGGTGCTGGCGCCGCGGCTCACAGGGGCCATGGCGTTGCTGGCCGAGGAGTCATTCCAGATCGGGGACTGGGAGCGGGCCCGCCACCTGTATGCGTTGCTCGTGCCGCTGGAGCCGCCGATCTCCCGGCAGACCGGCCCCGGCGATCCCCTCCACAGCGCTCCACCCATCGCGCGCGAGACCATTCTTCTGCGTCGTGCGCGGCTGGCGCGCCAGGCCGGCGATCTGGGCGAGGCGGAGGATTGTTACGCGGTGCTGGCGGCCCTGGACACCGCGCACATCGAGGCGCGCCACGGTCTGGCGGAGCTGGCGCTGGAACGGCACGATCTGCGCACCGGTGCGGACCGCCTGGAAGAGGTCCTTCGGCTGTTGCCCCGCGAGGCGTTTCAGGGCCTGCTCGACACGCGACAACAGCTGGCGGATATCTACGCGGGGCTAGGCGACTGGGGGGCGGCGCGCCATTACGGCGAGCTGGTGCTGGCCCAGGATCCGCGGCGCACCACGATGCTGGAGCGATTGACGGAGATCTATCAGCAGCTCGGCCTGTGGTCGGCCGCCGCGCAGGCATTCGTCCGGCTGGCACGGGTGCAAGGGGGAGCGCGGGCCGGCGCCGCGTCGCTGCTGCGCGCGGGCGAGCTCTGGCAGGACCGGCTGAACGACGAGGCGCGGGCCTTCGACGCCTACCTCAAGGCGTCGGACCTCGATCCCTTCCATGCACCGACCGCGCTGCGGTTGATGGCTGCTTACTGGGCGCGCGGGCAGTTCGCCGACGTGGCCGAAGTGGCGGTCGACCTGCGGCGCGCTGGCCCCCTGCCCGACCTGGAAGCGCCCCTCCGCCTGCGTCTGGCGGTGGCGCTGGCGATGGCGGGAGAAGACGCCTCCAGCGCGGTGGACCAGGCGGACCTGGCGCGCGCCCCCTGGAATGCAGAGGTGGCGGCGGCCGTTTTTGTCGAGACCACGGCGCACCTGGCGGCGCGGCCCCCCGATGAGCTGGCGCCGGCAATGGCGGTGCTGGAGACATGGCGGGGCATGACCGCGCGCGATGAGCCCCGCCATGAAGGCCATGACGGCCATGACGGCCATGACGGCCATGACGGACAGCAGACGGCGGCCGGCACGCTGGACGAACTCTGGACCATCCTGAACCAGCCTCGGCCAGCCGACAGCGCGGCGACGCTCGACGGTCTGGCGCCAGCTCTGGCCTGGGTAGCCGAGCGGCAGAAGAGCAGTGATGCCTCGGGCCCCACCGGCTCGCCAGACCGAAGCGGCGGCGCGGCCCCCGTGCATGGCGGCGATGCCGACGACTGAGCGGAGCCAAGGCGCCGGCGCGGCTCGCCGCATCTTCGTGGTCACGCCCGGATTCGAGGGCGCCCTGGTGGCTGAGCTGGGCGAACTGGAGATGCTGGCCGCGCGGGCGCCTGTCACGCCGCCACCTCTTTTTTCCGCGCAGCAGCCCGGACTGGTGAACGCCTCCGACTGCGGCGCGGCGGCCGACCGCGCCATCGATCCGGTGTTTGCGCGCCAGCAGCTACCGGACGCCCACGAGGTGCGGGGCGCCTCGGTAGCCGCCCTGGCGGAAGCGAGCTACGCGCGGGTGCAGGAGGCGGTCGACCTGGCGGTTGGTGCGTTCACCATCCATGCGTTTGCCCCCACGGGAGCCGAACCGGGGCAAGCCAGCCGCGCCCAGCTGATCGCGCACGAATTGCTGGCGCGCCTGCAGCAACGGCGCCGCCGCGCCGCGCGCCTGTACCGCCCCGCCGAGGCAGCCGCTGCGGCGTTCGGGGAGGTCACCCTGATCATCCAGGTGCTGCTGGTGGCGCGCAATCGCGCCTGGGTTTCCGCGACCACACCCGGGCCGCTGCCGCGCGGAGGATGGATGGTGTCCCCCTGGCCAGGAGGAATCGCGCCGGTGGTCGAGGATCGCCTGCCGCCGTCCCGCGCCTATCGAAAGCTGGAGGAGGCCTTTCTATGGATGGCGGACGAACCCCAGCCCGGCCAGTGGTGCGTCGATCTGGGCGGAGCGCCCGGCGGGTGGACGTACACGGCGCTGCAGCGGGGGGCCCGCGTGATCGCCGTCGATCGCGCCGCCCTGGAGCCACCCGTCCGCGGACACCGGGCGTTGACCATGGTGGAGGGGAACGCGTTCACCTATCAACCGCCGCTGGAACGGGTACCGGTGGACTGGCTGCTCTCCGACGTGATCTGCGAACCCGGGCGTGCGCTTGATCAGCTGAAACGCTGGTTGCAGAACGGGTGGTGCCGGCGCGT
>JBDSME010000059.1:0-2826 GCA_039916065.1 Polyangia bacterium | reverse complement strand
TCAGCCGCTGCCGCAAGCTGCTGGATATTCCGGAGACCCACGACGTCCTGTTCCTGCAGGGCGGGGCCACCCAGCTCTTCAACACCATCCCCATGAACTTCCTGAGCGGGGGGGCCGACTACGTGGTCGGCGGCGAATGGTCCAAGAAGGCCGCCTCGGCCGCCCAGAGCGCGTACGGTGAGAAGATTCGCGTGATCGCTTCGAGCGAGGCCACCAATTTCGATCGCCCGCCCACTGGATGGAAGGCGGACCCGAGCGCGGCCTACCTGCATGTTTGCTCCAACGAGACGGTGCATGGCCATCGCCTGGCGGAGTGGCCCGAGCACCCCAATCTGGTGGTGGACGCCAGCTCAGAGATGATGTCGCGGCCGCACCCGGTTTCGCGCACGGCGCTGGTGTACGCGGGCGCCCAGAAGAACCTGGGACCGGCGGGCGTGGTGCTGACCATCGTGCGCAAGGATCTGTACCCGCGCATCGCGAAGAGCGTCCCCAAGATTTTCAGTTTCCAGGCACTGGCCGAGGCCAAGAGCTGCCTCAACACCCCGCCCACTTTTGGCGTCTACTTCCTGCTGGAGATGTTCCGCTGGCTGGAGAGCCAGGGCGGGTTGGCGGCCATCGAGAAGCGCAACACCGAGAAGGCCGGCCTGCTCTACGACGCCATCGACAACTCGGGCGGCTACTACAAGGGAACGGTCTGGGACAAGTCGGCGCGCAGCCACATGAACGTAACCTTCGTGCTGCCCACCGAGGAAGCGACGGAGAAGTTCATAAAGGAAGCCGCCAAGAACGGCATGGTGGCGCTGAAAGGCTATCGCACCGTGGGCGGCATCCGGGCCTCGATCTACAACGCCATGCCAGTGGCTGGCGCGCGCGCCCTGGCGGACTTCATGACCAACTTCGCCAAAACAGCGGGTTGACGGCAGGTTGAACAGCGTAGCGCCCCCGCGGGGGTTGAGAGGCCGGCTGGCCGGGGTTTCAGGACGCGATCTCCTGGTGATGGTGGCGCCGGCGTTGCTGGTGATCGCGGTGGGGATCTGGTCGGCGGTAAAGTTTGTGCGGCCTGCCCCGCCCACGTCCATCAAGATGATCGGCGGCGCCGAGGGCAGTTCGTATCGGTCCTCCGCCGAGAAGTACCAGAAGATCATCCAGGGGTTCGGGGTGAAGGTGGAGATCCTTCCCTCTCGCGGCGCGCTGGAAACGCTGCAGAAGCTTTCCAACCCGGCAGAGCAGGGGGACGTGGGGTTTGTGCAGGGTGGTCTCACCGACGGCATCGACATCTCGCGCTTGGTTTCTTTGGGGACGGTGTTCGCCCAGCCCCTGATGGTGTACTACCGCGCCGCCGCGCCGGTGGAGCTCCTGTCGCAGCTCAAGGGAAAGCGGCTGGCCATCGGCCCTGAGGGGAGTGGCACCCGCGCCCTGGCGTTGAAGCTGCTGAAGGCGAATGACATCGAAGGAGCCCCTACAACGCTGCTGCCGCTGGGGGGTGAAGACGCGGCACGGGCCCTGGTCGAGGGGTCGATCGACGCCGCCTTCTTGATGGGGGACTCGGCGACGCCCAAGGTGATGCGCAGCCTGCGGGCCGCGGCGGGCGTGGAGTTGATGAACTTTCGCCAGGCGGAGGCCTACCTGCGCAAGTTCCGCTTCCTGTCGCATCTCGTGTTGCCGGAGGGAGGCTACGATCTGGGAAAGGACTATCCAGACAGGATGTTGAATCTGATCGGTCCGACGGTGGAGTTGGTGGCGCGTAACGACCTGCACCCGGCCCTGTCCGATCTGCTGATCGCGGCGGCCCGGAAGGTGCACGGCGGCCCGGGCATGTTCCGCAATGCGGGCGAGTACCCCACGCCCGTGGAACGCGAATTCACCATCAGCCCCGACGCCGACCGTTTCTACAAGTCTGGCGGGAAGTTCTTGTACAAGCACCTGCCGTTCTGGCTGGCCAACCTGGTGGACCGCCTGCTGGTGGTGGTGCTGCCTCTGCTGTTCTTCATCGTGCCGGCGACGCGCGTCGCGCCAGCGCTGTACCGGTGGCGCGTGCGTTCGCGCATCTACCGCTGGTATGGCGCGCTGATGGCCATCGAGCGCGACATGATGGCGAACCCGGCGCACGATCAGCAGGTCCTGATTCTGAAGCGTCTGGACGACATCGAGCATTCGGTGAATGACATCAAGACGCCCCCGTCGTTCGCGGATCAGCTTTACGTGCTGCGCGATCACGTGGCCATGGTGCGCCGGCGATCGGTCGCCGCCGCTGCCGGGACGCCCGCCGCCCCCGCCACTTCCTGACTCAGATATCGGGCCGGTAAACGCAGAAATTTCCTGTCTTCACGGTGCGTCCCAGGACGGCGGCCAGATCGGGCGCCGCATCGGCGATGCGGGCCAGTGCGTTCTTGATCCGCCGCTGCACGGCGCTGCGCGCCCTTTCGGCCGCGGAGCCGGCGCGTCGGGCCCTCCCGCCCAGCCCCACGGCCCGCCCCAGCTCAGCCCCCAGAAACTCGATCTCCTCGCGGGCGCGACCGGCGCGGGCGGCGTCGCCGAACGATTCGGCCTCGGCCACGGTCTCGCGCAGATCTTCCAGACGGCGGCGATACTTCTGGCGGGCCTCCTCGTCCAGGAGCTCGCCCGCGTCGCCGTGGTCGATGACGGCGTCACCATCCACGGCGCCGGCGTGGGAACGCCCGCCCCCGACCAGGTCCAGTACGTGGATCTCGCGTCCCGGCTCCGCGAGCAGGCGCGCCAGATACTGCAACCCCAGGGTGTCCTTGAGGCGAAAGGTCGTGCCGGCAGGCGCGGTGATGGTCCAGTATTCGCCTTCCAGCGCCATCG
>JBDSME010000058.1:0-11140 GCA_039916065.1 Polyangia bacterium | reverse complement strand
CCATGCGCTGGGGCTTCGGTTGGGAGCGCGGCCCTTTCGAGACCTGGGACGCTCTGGGGGTGAAGGAGACCGCGGCGAAGATGGAAGCCGCCGGGCTCGTGGTGCCGGGCTGGGTCAACGAGCAGATTGCGGCGCAAGGTGTGGGGATGCGCTTTTATCGGACCGAGGGCGAATCGGGGACGGGCGCCACAACCACGGCCACGCCCGCCTCGGGCGGCACGACGCGTGTCACCCAGCTCGGCCGCCAGGGGGGACACACCCCCGTCGCGGTGGACCCGCGCCAGATTTCGCTGGACGCCGTGCGCGCCGCCGGCAAGGCGGTGGAACGGAATCCCAGCGCCTCGCTCCTGGATCTGGGCGATGGGGTCTTTTGCCTGGAGTTTCACTCCAAGATGAACGCCCTGGATCCCGACATCGTGGCCATGACCTTCCGGGCGGTGGCGCGCGCCGAAACAGAAGGGGTGGGACTGGTGATCGGCAACGACGCCGCCGATGCGTTTTGCGCCGGTGCCAACTTGTTCTCGCTGATGGTGGGATTGGGCCAGGGCGATTTCGCCGCCATCGAGAAGATGGTCGCGAACTTTCAAAACGCCTGCCAGCGGACGCGTCATGCCCGGGTACCGGTGGTGGCCGCCCCCTTCGGGTTGGCGCTGGGCGGCGGGGCCGAGGTTGTGCTGGGGTGCCAGAACGTGCGCGCGGCGGCGGAGCTGTACATCGGCTGCGTCGAGGTGGGGGTGGGCCTCATCCCGGCGGGCGGCGGTTGCATGGAACTGGCGTCCCGGGCGGCGGCGCGCGCCTCCGACGATCCGCAGTTCGATTTGCTGTCGCTGGTGCGTGTCCCTTTCGAGATGCTGGCCCGCGCCAGGGTGGCGACCAGCGCGGAGGAAGGGCGCGACCTGGGATATCTGCGGGTCCAGGACACGGTGTCCATGGCGCGCGAAACTCTGATCGCGGACGCCAAGCAGGTGGTGCTTGGGCTCTCCCGGGCGGGCTATCGCCCCCCTCCGCCGCGACGGATCCGCGTCATAGGTGAAACCGGAGCCGCCACGCTTCGTTCGGCAATACGAAGTCTCGCCGGCGCGCATCAAATCAGCGACCACGACGCGAAGATTGGCGCGTCCCTGGCGCACATCCTCTCGGGCGGAAACGTGCCCACCGGGTCGACCGTCAGCGAACAGACCATCCTGGACCTGGAGCGAGAGGCTTTTCTGTCGCTCTGCGGGGAACAGAAAACCCGCGACCGCATCCAACATATGTTGACCTCGGGGAAGCCCCTGCGGAACTGAGCTGGTCGGCGATCGCCAACTGGCACCACGACCGACACGACACGACACGACACCACGCTGCCGCCCTTGAGCGGCAGGAGAGGATTGAATTCATGTCCACCACGCGCGACGTAGCCATCCTTGCAGCGGTGCGGACGCCCATCGGCCGGGCGCCGCGCGGAACCCTGCGCAACACCCGTCCCGACGATCTGGGCGCCTTGGTGGTGCGCGAAGCTTTGAACCGTGCGGACATCAAGGCCGCCACCGTGGAGGACCTGGTGCTGGGGTGCGCTCAGCCGGAGAGCGAGCAAGGGTTGAACGTGGCCCGGGTGGTGGGCGAACTGGCCGGCCTGCCGGACGAGACCCCCGCCATGACCATCAACCGGTTTTGCTCATCGGGGCTGCAGGCGACGTCGATCGTCGCCGACCGCATCGCCGTGGGCGCCATCGACACCGGGATCGCCGGCGGCGTCGAATCCATGTCCATGATTCCCATGGGCGGAACGCGCCCAGCTCTGAATCCGACGGTGGTCGAATCGATGCCCGACGTCTACATCCCCATGGGCAACACTGCCGAAAACGTCGCTCGCAAGTTCGAAATCGCGCGCGTCGACCAGGACGCCTTCGCCTACGAAAGCCACCGCAAGGCCCTGGCCGCCTGGACCCGCGGCGACTTCGCCGCCGAGGTGGTCCCGGTGAAGACGCGTGTGTTCGAGGAGGGCGGCTGGCGCGAGGTGACCTTCGATCGTGACGAAGGCCCACGCGCCGATACGACCGTGGAGAAGCTGGCGGCGCTGCGGCCGGTCTTCGACCCGACCGGTTCGGTGACCGCCGGTAATTCTTCGCCGCTCAACGATGGCGCGGCGGCGGTGGTGCTGATGGCGGCTGACAAGGCCCGTGAGCAGGGGAAGAAGATCCGGGCGTTCTTCCGCGCCTTCGCCGTCGCGGGCGTCCCGCCGGCGATCATGGGGATCGGACCGGTGCCCGCCGTGCGTAAGCTGCTGAGCAAGACCGGCCTGTCCATCAAGGACATCGACCTGTTCGAGCTGAACGAGGCCTTCGCCTCCCAGGCGCTGTACTGCATGCGAGAGCTGGGACTCCCGGCCGACCGCGTGAACGTGAATGGCGGCGCCATCGCGCTCGGCCACCCACTGGGTGCCACCGGAGCCCGCCAGATCGCCACCGCGCTTCACGAACTGGAGCGCCGCCAGGGCCGCTACGCCGTGATCACCATGTGCGTGGGCGGCGGCATGGGCGCCGCCGGCCTCATAGAGCTGGCGAAATAGGACCCCAAGCAGCTCCGGTCTTCACCTCTCCCGCGAACAGGCGAAATAGGACCCCAAGCAGCTCCGGTCTTCACCTCTCCCGCGAACAGCGGGAGAGGTCGACGCCGCAGGCGGCGGGTGAGGGCATGCAAACACCCCCGCTACGAGGATTGCTTCCGCAGCGAGCACCGCAACGGCATGTCGTGCTCGCGCGCGAACTCGGAGACCAGGTGCACCTTGGTCTCGGCGATGTCGTACGGGAACACCCCGGCAATACCGATGCCCTTGGTGTGAACGTGGAGCATGATCTGCCGCGCCGCCTCGGCGTCGTGGTGGAAGAACTTCTCCAGTACGTACACCACGAACTCCTGGGTGGTGTAGTCGTCGTTGTGAAGCAGGACCTCGTAAAGAGGAGGCCGATCGACCTTGGGCTTCTCCAGCGTCTCCAGCTCGCCGCGGCGGGCGGGCTCGACATTTGACTTTCTATTTGGTTCCTTGGCCACGGGTCCGTTCCGGCTGTCGAGATTGTGTCATCGCATCCTACCTCAGGCGAGGCCGTCGAGCTGCCGCAGGGCCCACGCCGCCGATTCGGCGACGATCGCGCTGGGATCCGCGGTCAGCCTCTCCACCAGCGGTCTCGCCGCGCGGTCACGGGACGCGCCGATCGACAGAAGGGCATTGCGCCGTAACCCGTCGTAGCGCGTCCGCACCACCGCCATGCCCGCGGCCAGCGCCGCGAACTGTTCCTCGGTCAGCGCCGCCATCTCCGCCGCGGTCAGGCCGGACAGGGCTCTCGGTTCGAACCGCCTGTCGCCCGTGGGGAGCTCTTTGCGGTTGAAGGGACAGACGTCCTGGCAGACGTCGCACCCGAACACCCGGGCCACGAACCCCTTGCGCAACGGCTCGGGGACGAACCCGCGATTCTCGATCGACTGGTAGGCCACGCAACGGCGCGCGTCCACCACCCCCGGCGCGGCGAAGGCATCCGTGGGGCAGGCACCCAGGCACCGCGTGCAGTCGCCGCACAGGCGCGGATGGGGTGTGTCGTAGACGTCGACCGCCCGATCCAGAAACATCACCGACAACGTCACCCACGATCCGTGAGCGGTGGTGATGAGCAAGCCGTTCTTGCCAATGAATCCCAGGCCTGCCCGCTCGGCCCAGACCTTCTCCATGGCCACGCCGGTGTCCACGCAGGCGTAGCTCTCCAGAGTGGGGTCCATCAGCAGGAGCTGCTTGCGCAGGGCCTTCATCCGGTCGCGGTGGGCGTAGTGATAGTCGCGTCCGCGCGCGTAGCTGGCAACCCGCGAACGTTCGCTGGCGGGGCGGTGATAGGAGATGGCCAGCGCAACCACCGTGCGGGCCCCGTGCAGGACGCGCCCGGGATCCAGCCGTTCGGGCAACCGCTTGCTCATCCAGTCCATGTCGGCGGCGTGGCCGGCCGCCAACCAGTCGGTCAAGGGCCCGGCGTCCAGCGGTTCGGCCGGCGCCAGCCCCACCAGAGAAAAACGGGTAGACAGAGCGGCGGCACGCACCGCCGCGGCGGACAGCACCTTCACGGTGCGTGGTCCCCACCCCAACCGCCATCCCCACCCCCACCCCCACCCCCTTGGCCCCCACGGCCCGCGCCCCGGTCTTCTCTCATCCAGCGTTCGCAGAGCTGATGAAGCGGCGACACCGCGCCCGGGCTCTGCTGCGGCGCCACCAGTTCTGGCACCGCGGTCAGAGGGGACAGGCAACGCAGCCGCCCTGGCGACAGGAACAGCAGATCGGTCCCAAACTGCTGCAAACCTTCCAGCACGTGACTGGCGTAGACGATGGTCACACCGTCGCGCTCGCTCTCGGCGCGCAAGAACCGCAGCAGGTCCGCCCGCGCCAAGACGTCCAGTTCCGCCGTAACCTCGTCGAGCAGGATCAGCCGGAGGCGCCGCTCCAGATCCAGCAGCAACTGCACCCGGCGTCGCTGACCATCCGAGACCCGATTCATGCGCCAGCCGGGATCGATGTCCAGCAGGTCGAGGACGGCGGCGCGTCGCGCCGGCTCGACTCCACGCCGCCGCTCCAGGATCTCTTTCACGGCGATGTCGGCGGCGAAAGGAAAAGGGCCGCCTATGAATGCCACCTCGGCGGCCAGGGTGGTGTCGTGAAAGGCCGATCTGCCGAACACCCGGGCGTTCGCCGCCGGCAGCATGTGCTTGCCCGCGGCGATGCGCAGCAAGGTGCTCTTGCCCACCCCGTTGGCCCCCAGCAACAAGCAGCGTGTTCCGGCAGCGATGGACAGCGACAGGCCACCGAAGACGACAGGCTGAGCTGCTCCGTAGCCGAAGGTGAGCTGCTCGAACTCGATGGCGGGGACTGGCGGCGCTGGCACCGGGCGGTCTTACCCGACGGCGGCGTCCGATGCACTTCCCACCAGGGCCGAATCGCGGGACCGCCGCAGGCGGTTGAGCATGATCTCCGCGTTGCGCGCCGCCTCGTCGATGGCCCCATCCAGCAGGGCCACCGCTTCGGACACCCGCCGGGCGCGCAGCGTGGACAGCGCCCGCATCTCCATGATCTCGATCAGGTCCTGCGGTTGCAGCATGATCTGACGGGCGCGGGCCATCACCTCGTCCCACGGCGCCCCCACCGCACCTTCCACGGTGAGCTCCACGCTGTCGGCCAGGACCTGGTCGCCAGGGCTGAACTCCGCGTCCGTCTGTCCGGCGGCGCGCGCGGCCTCCTGGTCCTGCTGCACCTGCGCCATCACCTGGCGGGCGGCCGGTATGTCTCCGTGATAGACCAGGACCCTTCCCAGCAAGAGCTGGGCGACAATGGTGCCGCGCGCGCGCACCCCCAGCACCTGCCGGTTCACATCGATGGCGCGGCGGGCCTGTTCTTCGGCCTGACCGACCTGCCCAAGCGCAAAGTACACCTCGGCCAGATCGCGCTGGGCCATGCACTCCGCCAGCGGCAGCCCCGCCTCGCGCGCCACGGTGATGGTACGGCGGTAATCCTCGACCAGCCGTTCTGGTTTGTGAGACAGCATCGACAGGATGCACCGGTTGATGAGCGCCATGGTCAAGTTCATCATGTCGCCGCGCTCTTCCGTCACCTCCAGGAGCCGCGCGAACAACACCTCAGCCTTGTCGAACCGCCGCAACATCGAATGGCCCCAGGCCGCCAGCCCCAGCGACAGCACGTGGGTCTCGTAGCCGTCCGCGCCCAGCGCCTCGGCCATGGCGGCGCTCTTCTCGAAGACCGCGCAGGCCTGGTCTGACTTGTCGGCGCGATGCAGGGTCCGGGCCTGGCCGTACACCAGCCGCGCCTCGATGAGGAGCGTGGTGGCATCGCCCGCCAGCGCGCGCGCTTCGTCGACCAGGATCGCCGACCGGGACCAGTCGTTCATCCAGTCCAGCACCGTGGACTCATCCAGAAGGATGGCCACCTCGCGGTCGCGCAGCCCCGCGGCGTGGGCCAGATGCCGCGCCTCGGTGAGATCCTTGAGGGCGTCCTCATGGCGCCCCAGCCGGAAACGCATCAGCCCCAGGCCCTGACGGGCCTGGACGGGACGGACATCGGCTGCCAGCGTAGGCGAGGCCTCCGCGGACGCGGAGGCCGCCGCTGGCGGGGACACTGCCGGCATCAGGTTCTCGATGGCGTTGCGATACAGGGACTCGGCGTCAAGGTAAGCGTGCCGTCCCTGCGCCCGCTGAGCCAGGTCCAGATAAAGCTCCGCAGCCTCCGTCTTCTGTCCGCTGCGCGCGGCGTGCAGCGCCATTTGCGGCAGCCGCTGCTCGTCCGGCAGCTGGAAATTCGCGGCAAAGTACTGGTAGGCGGCCCGGTGGACCACCACCCGCTCCGCGGGCGGGACGGTCTGATAGACGGTCTCGCGCAGCAGGGCGTGGCGGAATCCCACGCGCGTTCGACGATGGCGCACCAGCAACCCTGAATCGATGAGACGTTGCACGCCCACTCTGGCATCCAGCTCGGTCTCGGGCGCCACCCCGTCCCGTTCCAGGATCTGCATCACCCCTTCGAGATCGCCCCCATCGAACTCCGACCCGAGGATGGACGCCAGCCGGGCGTGTGCTGCCAGCTCCGGCGGCAACGACTCGATCTCGCGGCCCGCCAGCCACTGCACCAACGGCAAATCGGGCAGGCGATCCAGCTCGTCGGTGGCCAGGAACCAGGCGCCAGTCTTCTCTGAGCGACGGACCAGCCCGTCGCGCTTCAATCCCCGAACCAGTTCCACCAGCAACAAAGGGATGCCCTGAGTGCGTTCGCACAGGCGCGTCACCGCCGACGCGGGGACGTTCTCGGCCGGGGCCAGCAGGCTGCGCGCCAACTCGGCCGCCGATGCGGGATCCAGCGCTGGCAGCACCAGCTTGGTCTGGTGGGCGGCGCGACTGGCCCAGGCGGTGCGGCCGCTGCCGAAGGCAGGCCTGCCAATGATGCCCACCCAGATGGGGCAGGCCGCCTCCTGCAAGGTCGCGTACTCCAGCGCGTCCAGCGCGGTCTCGTCAGCGAAGTGAGCGTCTTCCAGCACCAGGGCGACCGGCGTTTCCCGGGCCAGCGCCCGCAACGCTTCACCGGCGGCGCGCGCCGCAGCGGACCGGAGCGCACCCGGCGCTGCCGACAGGCTGCGCACTTCCGGATGATCGGGCGCGATCCAGCCCATCGCCACCGCCACACCTGCCCACAACTCTCGCGCCAGCTCGGCGCCCAGGCGCTCTGCCAGCAACCCCCGTCCGAAGTCGGCAGGACTGGACGCCGGAATTCGCAGCAGGTGCCTGAACAGCTCGCGGGTGGTCTGATCGCCCGCTCCTCCCAGCGCCTCTTTGGCACGGAGCGCCAGCACTTTCAGCGGAGGGATGACCGCCTCCAGATGCTGCAACAGCACGGTGGTGAGGTGGCTCTTGCCGGTTCCCGGATCGCCCAGCAGCGTGGTGATGGTCGGCAACACGGGCCCTCCGGGCGCGGCTCCCGTGGCCCGGCGCGCATCCTCCAGCAACACGCGCAGGATGTCATCGCGCCCCACCAGCGTCGGAACGGCCGCGCGCGCGCTGGTCAATTCGGACGCAGCCTCCGCTTTGCGCACCACCACCACGCCTGCCCGTTCCTGCACCGGCTCCGTGGCCAGGTCGGGCAACACCTCCGCGGCGGTGCGCGACAGCAACACGCCCGCCGGATCGGAACCCACCGGGTACTGTTCCTTGCGCGCAAACAACGGGCTCTGGTACCGCCGCGAGCCATCGGGGCGCGCCTGGATCGAAACCGAAGCGAGATCGACGTACACGCGCCGGCACAACCCGCGATCGATGAAGAGCTGCGCGGCGACGGCACCCGCCCGCGTTGGGTTGTCCCCCACTTCATGGCCGAAGGCGATCACGACCTGACTTCCGGCCGTGTGCGCCAGTTGGCCCCCCACCAGAGCCATGGCTTCGCGAATAGCCCCCATGCCGCCGGCGCTCTCGAAAAATGCCAGCGCCACGGCGCGCCGCTCCCGCGACGCAACAGCGACCGCCTTGCTCCTGCCCACGCCGCCCACGCCGCCTGCGCCGCCCGCCGCGGCGCCGCCGCCGGCCAGCGATTCGGCCGCAACGTCGACGGCCTCCGGTAACAGCGTCCGCACCGACGCCATCTCGGGCGCGATCCCCGTCACCTCCGCCAGAGCCTCGCGTAATGCTCCGCTCACGGCACCTGCGTGGGGGAACCGGTGTTCCGGATCCTTGGCCAAGCAGCGCAGGATCAACTCCTCGACGGCGGCGATCATGGGCACGGCGCTTCGACGCGAGGGAAGCGGCGGACGGCGGCTGCGGTGGTTTTGTTGAACGACCGCGGAGTTCCCCCAGAACGGGGGCGCCCCCACCGCCATCTCATACAACATCACCCCCAGCGCGTAGACGTCGGACCGCGCGTCCACCGGTACGGTGCCCTCGCACTGCTCGGGGGACATGTACTCGGGCGTCCCCTCCGGCGCCTCTTCCTTCGTATCGTCTACCCGCCGCGCACCCAGGCGGCGCACCAGTCCGAAGTCGAACAGCTTGGCGACGAATCCGTCCTTGGTCGGTTGCGACGACACGAAGACGTTTTCTGGCTTGAGGTCACAATGGACGAATCCCTTGTGGTGAGCCACCGCTACCAGATCCACCAGCGCCGGGGCCTGCCGCGCGAAGTCTTCGACGCTGAGCGCTCCCGCGGCGTCCACCAGGTGCGCGGCCAGGGTCGGCGCGGGGATGAATTCCATCACCATGTAAGCGGCCCCGTCAGCCAGACGGCCCACCTCGTGAACCGCTGGCACGGACGGCGGGCCGATGGCCTTCAGGGCTTCGGCTTCCAGCATCAGGCGATCACTGGCTGAGAGCTGGTCGGCGCGCGCCACCTTGATGGCGACGGGCGTGCCGTCGCCGAGCCGCTCGGCCTGGAAGGCCGCCCCGAATCCACCCAGGCCCAGCAGCGACAGCACGCGATAGGCCGCCAGGTTCGGTGGGTTCACCTCGAAAGGCGTGGTCGCGTCCGCGGGCGGAGCAGCGGCGGGCGGGGCACCATGGTTGGGACAGCGTGGCCCCTCATCCCGCAGGCGAATCCCACACGTCGAACAACGGACCATGCCTGGCAATCTTATCCGTTTTTTGCGGGCCGAGGGAACACCATTCACGCGGATGCGCAAGGCCGGAGGCTCAACGTCCTTGACCGCTCCCTGGCCTATCCAGCGCCCTTCCTCAATACTGCCGGCCATGGATCGGCTGCCCATCGACGCGCTTCTGCCGCAGATCGTGGCGGCCCTGCGCGCCGGGCCCGCGGTGGTGGTCGAGGCGCCCCCCGGGGCCGGAAAGACCACGCGGGTGCCGCGGGCGTTGCTCGACGCCGGATTCGCGGCGCACGGCGAGATTGTCGTTCTGCAGCCGCGCCGCCTGCCGGCGCGCCTCGGCGCCACGCGCGTGGCGGCCGAACTGGGCGAAGGGGTCGGCAGGCAGGTCGGATATACGGTGCGCTTCGAGGACGTGACCACCCCCCAGACGCGGGTGCGCTTTGTGACCGAGGGGATTCTTGGTCGTCGACTGCTCGGAGACCCCACCTTGTCAGGGGTGGCGGTGGTGGTGCTGGACGAATTTCACGAACGTCACCTGGCGGCCGACCTTGCGCTGGCGCTGCTGCGGCGCTTGCAACGTACGCGGCGGCCAGACCTCAAGCTGTGCGTGATGTCGGCCACCCTCGATGCCGACCCCGTGGTGGACTACCTGGGTCAGTGCCCGAGGCTCCGCAGCGAAGGTCGGCGGTTCGAGGTGCGCATTGAACATCTGCCCCAACCTGATGAGCGCCCCCTGGACGTCCAGGTAACAGGCGCGGTGCGCCGCCTGCTGCGTGAGGAGCCCACGGGAGACTTGCTGGTCTTCTTGCCAGGAAACGCGGAGATCCGCCGCTGCGAGGAGGCGCTGGCCGCGCTGGCCAACGCCGCCGACCTCCTGTTGTTGCCGCTGCACGGCGATCTCCCCCTGCCCGCGCAGGCGCGGGTGGTGGCACCGTCGTCGCGACGAAAGGTGATTCTCTCCACCAACGTGGCCGAGACGTCGGTGACCATTGATGGCGTGGTCGGCGTGATCGACTCGGGACTGGCGCGCATGTCCGCTCATTCGCCCTGGTCGGGCCTACCCACCCTGGCGTTGGGCAAGATCAGTCAGGCCTCGGCCATCCAGCGCGCCGGGCGCGCGGGGCGAACGCGCCCCGGGGTGGCGCTGCGCCTCTTCACCCGGGCTGACTTCGACGCCCGCCGCGATCATGACCTGCCCGAGATCGCTCGCGCGGATCTCACCGAGGTGGTGCTGGCACTGCACGCCGCCGGTGTCGCCGACGCGGATGGGTTTGACTGGCTGACCGCGCCGCCGTTGCCGGCGTTGCACGCGGCCACTGAGCTGCTGCGGCGCCTGGGGGCCCTGCGGGGCGAACACCACGGCCGGCATTCCGGGCATTACGAGGTTGCCAGGATTGCCGAGGTTGCCGAGGTTGCCGGGGTTTCCGGACTTGCTGAACTATCCGAAATTGGTCGGCGCATGCTGCGCTTTCCCGCTCACCCCCGGCTGGCTCGATTGATGATCGAAGGAGAGGACCGCGGGGTGGGCCAGGACGCCGCGGTGCTGGCGGCGCTGATCGCCGAGCGCGACGTGCGCGAACGAGCGGAACAGCAGGGGCGGCTGCCGGGCGGCAAGCCCGATGGAGGCATCGACGTCATCGCCCTTCTCGAATTGTTCGAGGAGGCGCGCGCCAGCCGATTTGCGCGCGACCGCCTGCGCGCCCTTGGACTGGACCCGCGTGCCACCGCGGTCGCGGAACAGGCGCGCGGCCAGTTCGCCCGCCTGGTCCAGCCCAATCGCCTCACCGCGGCGCCCGGTACAGCGGATGCCGGCGCCCGGCGCGCCAGCATGGATCAGGCGCTCTGTCGCGCGGCCCTGGCCGGGTTTTCCGATCGGGTGGCCCGACGACGGGACAACAACTCCCGCACGGTGGTCATGGCCGCGGGTGGCACCGCCGAGCTGGCCTACCAGCCCGACAGCGACTTCGTTCTCGCTCTCGATGCCGAAGAACGAAGCGGCGGCGGCCGCCCAGGGCCGACAATCCGAGGTGGCCGAG
>JBDSME010000057.1:0-3407 GCA_039916065.1 Polyangia bacterium | reverse complement strand
GGGACTGGCGGCAGTGGCCCCAGCGACGGCGGAGCCGGCAGCGACCCGGTGCCGAGCAGTGGCTGCAACAAGACCTCGATGCTCAAGAACAACGCCTACAACACCATCGGAAGCCGCCAGTATTATCTGCGTTTGCCGGCGAACTACGACAACAAGCACCCCCACCGGCTCATTTTTGGCCTTCATGGAGCCGGCGGCACCAGCACTACCGTCGCGCCCGGATTCTGGGGGCTCTACGCCCTCTCGAACGGCAGTACCATATTCGTCGCCCCCGAAGCAGCGCTGCCGATGCACTACTGGGAAGCCGCGAGCGATACGACCTTCGTCGGCGAGATCCTGAAGGCCGTCGAAGCGGATCTGTGCATAGACACCTCCCGGGTCATGCTCGAAGGGTTCAGTCAGGGCGCGGCGATGACGTGGACGCTTGCCTGCTCGATGCCGGGCGTGTTCCGAGCGGTGGCCGGTCACTCAGGCGGCGGAGTAGCAACTCCCGCGACCTGCAAGCCAATCCCGTACCTTGGCTCGGGCGGTTTGAAGGAGAACGTGAAGCAGGCGACCCAGACCGACAAGTTCGCCATGTGGAACGGCTGCATGGTCTCGGCGCTGCCCACGGCACCCTCCGGCGGCCACGTTTGTACCAGCTACACGGGCTGCCCGGCGGGCTATCCCGTCCGCTGGTGCAACTTCGACGGCCCCCACACCCCCTCGCCGAACGACTCGGGGAAGAGCTCGTCGTGGATGCCTTCCGAGACGTGGCCCTTCTTCAGTCAGTTCTAGCTCGCCTTCGGCGCTGGCAGGGATAGGTCAGCGCCGGAGGCGCGTCAGTGACTCGCCTTCGGGCCGTGGCGGCGCAGGTGATCTTGCAGGTCTTCGAACTGCTCTTCCAGGTGCCAGGGGACCTGTGCGTAGACATCTTCGAACATGGTGCGCAGGGGCGGTTTGGGGGCGACCGCCTCGGCGTAACGGATGGCATCCGTGATCTCCTCGTTGATCTCCTCGCGCCAGCGCGCCTCCACCTCGGGTGTCAGCTCGCCCTTGCGGGTCAGGTACTTGCGATAACGTTCGATGGGATCGCGGGTTTCCCACTCCCGAGGCTCGTCGGCGTCCCGGTAGACCGACGGATCGTCTGACGAGCTGTGGGCGCCGCGCCGGTAGGTGCGGGCTTCGATCAGCGTCGCCCCCTCGCCGCGCCGCCCGCGCGCCGCCGCCACACCGATCTCATGGATCATCGCGAGCACATCGTTTCCATCCACCAGGATCCCGGGCAGACCGTAGGCGATGCCCTTCTGCGCGAAGGTGGGGGTGGCTGTCTGCACGGAGCGCGGAACGGAGATGGCCCATCCGTTGTTGCGGCACACGATGATGGCGGGGACCTTGAACACCCCCGCGAAAACGCAGCTGGTGTGAAAGATGGGCGTGGAGGTGCCGCCGTCGCCGAAGAAGGCCACGGTGACGTCGTCCTTGCGCTGGAGCTTGGCGGCCCAGGCGGTCCCAACGGCGTGGGGAATCTGCGTGGCCACCGGGGAGGCCACGGTGACAAAATTCAGGGACCGCACGGAATGATGCACGGGCATCTGGCGCCCCTTCACCGGATCCTCGGCGTTGCCAAAGAGCTGGCACATGAACGTGCGCAGGGGGTACCCGCGGTAAAGCGCGGCGCCGACCTCGCGGTACGCCGAATAGAACCAGTCGCTCACCCGCAGGGCCGCCGCCGCTCCGATGTGCGTGGCCTCCTCGCCGGTCGTGGAAACGTAGAAGCCCAGCCTGCCCTGCCGCTGCAGGCGGAGCATGCGCTCGTCCACCTGCCGGATGCGGATCAGGGCGTGAAAAACCTTGCGGTGCTGGTCCCCGGTCAAACGCGGTTCGCGCTCGGGATGGATGACTTTACCGTCGTCGTCGATGACGCGGATGACTTCGAGCTTCACGTCTGCACCGGTGGCTGATTAATGCCCCGGCGGAGGTGCTGTCAAGCGCCGATCGTGGTAGGTGAGGGGAGCCATGGAATCGACCAAAGCCTTGAAACCGAAGGACGTGATCAGTTATCTGGGCCGTGACTACGTGGTCGGTGGCGTGGCGGTGTACAAGCTCAACGGCAAGGTCTACACGCTGGCCCGTGCCGTGGATGGAGACGTGGTGTTGTGGGTCGAGCCTCTGATGGACGACATGGACGACCGGATGTTGGTGTTGACGGAGGTGCGCGACCTGGACATCGGCACCCCGCCGCCCCAGTCCATCTCTTACCGCCAGAGCGTGTTCGTGCCGCGCTGGACGGGGCGCGCCAACGTTGAACTTATAGGGCAGGTGCCGGAGCAGACCGCGGGTCCCCGCGAGGTGTGGCGCTACCGCGCCGCCGGGGACGTTTTCCTGCAGATCGAGGCGCGTGCTTCCGGCACGGTGGTTCTCCATGGCGAATCGGTGAACAAAGGCATGATCGATGTGCTGCCCGGCGGCTGACGGGCGACCGCGTGGCGCCTCCCCTCGCTGGGGCGGCAGCGTCGGACGCGGCAGCGGCCGCGCCGGGCGCGCTTCATGAGCAGCAGCTTCGGCACCGCCTTTCGCATCAGCACCTGGGGTGAATCCCACGGCGCCGCCGTGGGAGTGGTGATTGACGGTTGTCCACCACGCATCCCGGTCGCCATCGAGGAGATCCAGGCGGAGCTGGACCGGCGGCGGCCCGGGCAAAGCGCCATCACCACCCAGCGGCGCGAATCCGACACCGTCGAGATCCTGTCCGGCGTGCACGACGGTGTCACCCTGGGCACGCCCATCGCCTTGCTGGTCCGGAACCAGGACAACCGGGGCGGCGATTACGAAGAGATGAGGACCAAGTTCCGACCGTCCCACGCTGACTACACCTATCAGGCCAAGTTCGGCATCCGTGCCTGGCAGGGTGGTGGTCGGGCCAGCGCGCGCGAGACGGTGGGGCGCGTGGCCGCGGGGGTGCTGGCGCGCAAGGTGCTGGCGGTGGTCACCGGGCGCCCCGTGGAGATCGTGGCCTACGTCAAGCAGGTGCGGTTGCTGGTGGCCGACGTGGATCCCCAGACCGTGTCGCGCGCCGCCGTCGAAGCCAACATCGTCCGTTGTCCCGAGCCGGTACGCGCCGCCGAGATGATCGCGGCCATCGACGCCGCCCGCAAGGCAGGGGATTCGCTGGGAGGAATCGTCGAGGCGGTGGCCCGCGGAGTTCCGCCCGGGTGGGGCGAGCCGGTGTTCGACAAGCTGGACGCGGACCTGGCCAAGGCGATGCTGTCCCTGCCTGCCGCCAAGGGGTTCGAGATCGGCAGCGGCTTCGGCGGCGTGGCCCTGTCCGGGGTCCAGCACAACGATCCGTTCTACAACGCGGCCGGCACGGTGCGGACGCGTACCAACCGATCGGGCGGCGTGCAGGGTGGCATCTCCAACGGCGA
>JBDSME010000056.1:0-2715 GCA_039916065.1 Polyangia bacterium | reverse complement strand
TCGGAGACGAGGACGCGGCGATCGAGGTGGAGGCGCACGGCCCGGGTGAGCACCTGGCGCTCGAGCTCGCGCCCCTTCTGCGCGAGGTCCGCCACCTCGTCCCGGTGACTGACACGGCAGACGTCCTGGTCGATGATGGGGCCCTGATCGAGATCGCTGGTCACGTAGTGAGCGGTGGCGCCGATGATCTTCACGCCGCGGGCCTTGGCCTGGTGATAGGGACGCGCCCCCACGAAGGCGGGCAAGAACGAGTGGTGAATGTTGATGATCCGCCCCGGCCACCGGGCCACGAACGCCGGCGAGAGGATTTGCATGTAGCGGGCGAGCACCACCAGGTCCACCCCCGCTTCCTCGAGCATCCGTTGTTGCGCGGCCTCCGCCTCGGCCTTCTTGCTCGGCGCCTTGTCGCTGCCGTCGCGGTCGTCGTTGCTGTTGCCCAGCGGGACGTGCTCGAAGCGAACGCCGAAGTGTCCGGCGATGGGGCGCAGCTGGTCGTGATTCGAGACCACCAGCACCAGATCGCCATGCAGCTCGCCGAGCTGATGCGACAGCAGCAGATCGTACAGGCAGTGCGGCGCCTTGCTGGCGAACACCGCGACGCGCGGTCGGCGATCGGAGTGGCTCAGCTCGTAGGACAGATCGAAGCGCTGCTTCAGCTCCGCCAGCCCGGCGTCGATCCCGGCACGATCGAGCTGGAAGGTCGCCAGATCCCACACCAGGCGCATGAAGAAAAGACCAGTCTCCAGCTCGGCGTGCTGGTCGGCGTCGATGATGTTGCCACCGTTGCGAAACACGAAATCCGACAGCGCCGCCACCAACCCGGTGCGGTCTCGGCAGCTCACCAGCAGGGTGGCGCGGGACGCGCCCGGACCGGTGGCGCTCACCGGTGCGCCCGCGCGGTGCGCACGTGCTCGGCCATCTCGGTCAGCAACGACGCCGTGTCGTCCCACCCCAGGCAGGCGTCGGTGATGCTTTGCCCGTACACCAGCGATGACAGATGGCCACCCTCCCGCGGCAGATCCTGGCGGCCCGCCACCAGGTGACTTTCCAGCATGATGCCGGCCACCGCACGCGAACCCGAGCGCATCTGCAACCCGATGTCCCGGGCCACCCCCGGTTGCCGCAAAGGATCCTTGCCGCTGTTGCCATGGCTGCAGTCGATCATCAGGCGCGGCGTCAGCGAGGCGCGTTGCAAGGCCGTGGTCACCCGGGTGACCGCGGCCGCTTGATAGTTCGGGCCGTTGGCGGCACCCCGCAGGATGACGTGACAATCGGGGTTGCCGTTGGTGGTCACGATCGCCGTCAGCCCTTCCTTCGTCGCCCCCAAAAAACAGTGGGGGTGGCGCGCCGACAAGACGGCGTCGATGGCGATCTGCACGTTGCCGTCGGTGCCGTTCTTGAACCCAACCGGCACGGACAGACCGGACGCCAGTTCGCGGTGCACCTGACTCTCCGTGGTGCGGGCGCCGATGGCGCCCCAGCTCACCAGGTCCGCAAGGTATTGCGGGGTGATGGTGTCCAGAAACTCGCAGCCGGTGGGAAGCTGCATTCGCGCCAACTCCAGCAGCAGCGACCGCGCGATGCGCAGACCATCATTGATCGCGAACGAGCCATCCAGCTTGGGATCGTTGATCAACCCCTTCCAGCCCACGGTGGTGCGCGGCTTTTCGAAATAGACCCGCATCACCACGAAGATGTCTCGGGCCAGGCGGTCGGCGAGGGTGCGCAAACGCCGCCCGTACTCCAGGGCAGCGGAAACGTCGTGAATGGAACAGGGCCCCACCACTACCACCAGGCGATCGTCTTCGCCGGCCAGAATTCCCGCCACCGTACGGCGGCTCCGCTCCACCAGGGTGGAGATCTGCTCGTCCCCGGGAAGCTCGTTGGTGACCGTCTGCGGTGCCACCAGGGGGCGAATCTTGCCGATCCGCAGATCGTCGGTGCGACGCCACATCAGCCGGTAGCCCGCTCCCCGGCGCCGGCGCGCCGGGCGCGCACGGCGGCCGCCAGCTCGGCCAGCACGGGCACCGTGTCCTGCCAGCTCAGACAGGCGTCCGTGATGCTCTGGCCGTAGGTCAGCGTCCTGCCGGGCTGTGGGTCCTGCCGCCCTTCCACCAGGTGGCTCTCGATCATCACCCCTCCCAGCACCGACGAGCCGCCTGCGATCTGCGCCGCGATGTCGCTGGCCACCGCTGGCTGGCGCCGCGGATCCTTGCCGCTGTTGCCATGGCTGCAGTCGATCATCACCCGCGGCGGCAAGCCCACCTTCTGCAGCGCGCGCACCGCCTGGGCCACTGGATCGGCGCCGAAGTTCGGCCCGTGCGAAGCACCCCGCAAGATGACGTGACAGTCGGGGTTCCCGCGGGTCACCACGATGGCCGACAGCCCCTGCTTGGTCACCGACAGGAACGAATGCGGATGGCTGGCGGCCTGAACGGCGTCGATGGCGATCTTCACGTTCCCGTCCGTGCCGTTCTTGAAGCCCACTGGCACCGACAAACCGGAGGCGAGCTCGCGGTGCACCTGGCTCTCGGTGGTGCGCGCGCCGATGGCGCCCCAGCTGACCAGGTCCGCCAGGTACTGCGGGGTGATGGTGTCCAGGAACTCGCAACCAGTGGGAATACCCAACTCCGCCAGATCCAACAACAGCGCGCGCGCCAGATGAAGTCCTTCGTTGATGGCGAAGGAGCCGTCGAGGTGCGGATCGTTGATCAA
>JBDSME010000055.1:0-2620 GCA_039916065.1 Polyangia bacterium | reverse complement strand
ATGGCGAGGCGGCCGTTGACGAACAGCCAGAGATCGTCGTCACCGCGAAAGGTGAAGACCTCGCCGCCCCGATACGGGAAGTCGAAATGGACTTCGGTGGTGAAATGGAAGTTGTGCTCGTGGCCCTGGTTGCCGAATCCCATTCCGTCGAGGGGGAAGAACACGTCGTTGTCGTACACGAACGTTCCGGCACGGGCGGGATCGGCGACCAGGGGGATGTCGATCTCGAAATGCATGTTCACGTCGGCCACGTCGCGGTACCACTGCGCGTACTCGGCGGGACCGGTGGACACCACGGTGGGACCGGGCAACCCGTAAACGGGTTTGCTGTCGGCGCCCAGCATGTCGGCGGCAATCCCCTGTTGCGGGGCGTTGCCGTTCTCGAAATCCGGGTGCTTGGGCTCGCCGTTCGGGCCCAGCCAGCCGCGAAAGTCACGAACGACCGCATGCAGCGTCTGGTTGCAGGCGGCGGCATCACCGCCACTGCCACCGGGCACGTCTGGCGCCGCCACCAATCCGTCCAGGTTGCGGCTGGGATAGTCGCCCGTGGCAGCGCCCCCACCGTCGGCGGGAGTCAGCCCGCCAGTACCGGTTGCGGGATGCGCCTGGAACGAGCATCCCGCTCCCGCCAGCAGGGCGGCGGTGACCCCGACCACTGCGAACACCGACTTGACCGTCGACCGACGCGTTCGCCAGCCGTCCTTCAGGCCGCGGAGGTGTCCCCCCGCGCGCGTTGGTCCCGCCGCTGTCGCCCTCCCCCCGGAGACCTGTACCCACTCGCCGTGACCGTGGCTCGTCGCTTGGATGTGCATGTTCGTCCCTTGGAAGTACCCTGGGATTGACGGTGATGCTCACTTTTTACAGGGAGCACGGGCGTTGTAGCCGTGGTGCGCCAGCAGCCAAGCTACTTTGAACGCGATGTCGTATCGGCGGAGGCGGTGCTTCTCTAAAGAGGCCCGGCGGTCTACATTCGCCAGCGGCAGACAATGAGTGGCATGAACGACGACCTGGCCAGCCGACACGCGGTTGTGGATCACGCACGGCGCATGAATGCGCTCGGAATCAACCAGGGAAAATCCGGCAACGTCAGCATCCGCGCTCGGTCCGCCGCCACCACAGGCGACAGCTCCGGGTTTCTGATCACGCCATCGGGTCTTCCTTACGAAACCATGTCGGCCGACGATATCGTGCTGGTGCGCTGGGACGGTAGCTACCAGGCGGCCGACGGGCGCGAACCATCGAGCGAGTGGCGGCTACATCGCGACATCTACCAGGCGCGGCCGGAAGCCGTGGCCATCATCCACGCGCACGCCATGTTCGCCACCACCCTGGCCTGCCTGGACACGGCCATTCCCGCTTTTCACTACATGGTGGCTGTCGCGGGGGGCGTGGACATTCGGTGCGCGCCCTATGCCACCTTCGGCACCCAGGAACTGTCCGACGCCGCCGTGCGGGCCCTGGATGGACGCCGCGCTTGCCTGCACTCCCATCACGGAATGACGGTATTCGGGCGCGGGCTGCCGGAAACACTGGCACTGGCGGTGGAGGTGGAGACGCTGGCGGCGATGTACTGGCGCGCCCTGCAGCTTGGTTCCCCTTCCCTGCTTTCCGCCGAGCAGATGTCCGAGGTCCTGGACAGGTTCCGGGACTACGGCCAGCCCCGTGGCGGGCCGGGGTGAGACAGTGGCCAACGGAGGCAACGCCTTGCATAACTCACGGGGGACCCGGCTTGGGTGCGCCACCGTGGGCGCGCCGCGACTCACTCAAGGGAACATCAGGTTTGTTCGGCGGTGGAGTGGGCCGTCTTCTGGCCGTGCCTGTTCACCACTGATTCGCCGCGTCCGCTAATTTTGTCCATCCTCACCCAGGAGTACGCTTGCGCCACCAATTTTCACACGGGTCCCGTTCACATGGTGGCCCCCCTGCGGCAACCACTGTCCTGGTGGCCGCTCTGGCGGGTGTCGTCTCATGCGCGAAGTCGCCCCCCACGGCCATCGACTGGGGCGCGATGGGGACAGGAATGGGCGGCGCGGGTGGAGGAGATGGCGTGATGCCCGTGCAGCGACACGGCCAGCTCAGCGTATCGGGCCCCGATCTGGTGGATGAGCACGGCGCGGTGGTGCAACTCAAAGGTCCGAGCAGCATGTGGCTGAACTGGGAGGCGAGTGGATTCGCCAAGAATCCTGCGGGCGTGCAGTTCGTGCGCGACGACTGGAACGGGTCGGTCATCCGCGCGTCCATGGGAATCGAGCCGGCCGGCGCGTTCCTCACCGATCCGGACAAGGCGAAGGCCGATGTGCGCGCGGTGATCGACAACGCCATCGCCCTGGGTATGTACGTCATCATCGACTGGCACGACCACCACGCCCACCTTCACCAGGAACAGGCGGTGGCGTTCTTCACCGAGATGGCGATGGAGTATGGCGACACCCCCAACGTGCTGTACGAACCATTCAACGAACCGGAGAGCGTGTCCTGGACCACGGTGATCCGCCCCTATCACGAAGCGGTGGTGGCGGCGATCCGGGCGGTCGATCCTGACAATGTCATCATCCTGGGAACGCCGGTCTGGTCGCAGAACGTGGATGAGGCAGCCGGCAGCCCGGTGGTGGGGATGAAC
>JBDSME010000054.1:0-5921 GCA_039916065.1 Polyangia bacterium | reverse complement strand
ACGACGATGTACCGGAACGTCGCGTCCATCGCCAGTTCGATCGTGGGGCCGCCCTTCGGCCCCGCCAGACGGATGCGGGCCCGTCCGTCCCTACCGCGGATCAAGTCGGTAAAAGTCGAATCGAACTTCACTGCTCCGATGGCCTTGGGCTTCCGAAAATCGAAGGGGGTTCCCGCCACCGGAGTGGCACCGGTGGGAATCAGACGGTCGTTCGTGGGCAGCAGGGTAGCGGCTGGCAGCGTCAATACATGGCTGTCGATGACATCGCCGCCGAGGTTGAAGTAGGGATGAAATCCCAGGCCAAAGGGAAGCCGGCCCGCGCCGACATTCGTCGCCACCGTGTCGACCTGGAGGCCACGCGCCGTCAGTCGATTCGTCACCACCAGCTCGAGCATGTAGGGATATCCCTCGGTGGGAAACAGCACCAGCGACTGCGTCACGGAGTCATCGGTGCGCTCCACCAATTTCCAGTCGCGAAACCTCACCAACCCGTGCAGAGCGTTTTGGTTTTCCACCTCGTTGAGGGGAAGCTGCTGGCTCACCCCTTCGAACGTGTAGTGGCCATGATCGACACGGCCCGGCCACGGGGCCAGCACCTGGCCCATCCCGTAGCGGGACATCTCGTCGGCGGCAAACGTGTCCAGGAACTCTCGCTGTTCGACCTGGTACGACCGCAACGTGGCTCCCACCTCGGCCACCACGGCCCGCTGGTTTCCGCGGCGCAGCTCGTATTGAGTACCGGTCGGCGCCAGCACCCGGGCCCCGGACCCGGCGGTAGGAGGAGCTGGCGCGGGCGCGGCCTGAACAGCCTTCGAGCCCAGCATCATGGCGACGGCGCCCGCCCCTTTGAAGAGCTGGCGGCGCCCCCAACCCGTCCCGGTCAGACCACCGTGCTGCGCGATATTTCGGACCATGAGGCCTCCGTGACTTCGATCCAGTGCGGAACGGCATTCTTGTTACCGGTAACATTCGATGTCAAGCTCGATTGCCGCGTCAGTCGCGCGCCACCTGATGCACACGCAGTCAGGCGGCGGTACGATGCAGCCTTCGCTCGTGCCCTCGACCAACCCGGATCCCGCAAACATCAACGCCACGGTCCGCGACGTCGCCAGGAAGGCCGGGGTCTCGGCCATGACGGTTTCTCGCGTCATAAATGGCGGAAACGGTGTCCGCCCCGAGACGCGCCTTCGGGTGCAGCAGGCGGTGGCCGAGCTGGACTTCGTCCCCAACAGCGTCGCCCGCGGTCTGATCTCCAGAAAGAGCGGCACTCTGGGCCTGATCGTCACCGACATCGTCAACCCCTTCTTCGCCACGGTGGTCCGGGGCTGCGAGACGGTCGCGCGCCGGGCCGGCTACCGGCTGCTTCTGTGCAACAGCGAGGGTGATCTGGCGCTGGAGCGACAGTACGTGGAGGATATGATCTCCCACCGCGTGGAGGGCCTGCTCATTGCTCCCGTGGGCGATCAATCGAAAGTGAATCTCATGGCGCTGGCGCGGCGCAATTTTCCGTTCGTGCTCATCGATCGCTCCATCAGCGGACTGGAATGCGACCTGGTGCAGGGGGACAGCGTGGCCGCCGCTCAGCAGTTGATGAGCCACCTGATCTCCGTCGGCCACCGACGGATCGCGGTGATCATCGAACCCGACAACGTCTCCACGGCGCGCGAACGGTTGCAGGGGATCAAGAACGCCCTTCGTACCGCCGGTTTGAAGCTGTCGCCTTCCCTGATCATCCGCACCACCGCGGATCGCGCCGGTGGTTATGGAGCCATGCAACAGCTGCTGGGCCTGGATGCGCTGCCCACCGCCATTTTCGCCGTCAACAACATGACCGCTCTTGGCGCGATGCAGGCCCTTCGGGAGCGTGCGCTGACCGTCCCCAATGATGTCGCGCTGGTCTGCTTCGACGACGTCGAGCACCTGGCGGTTCATTCACCGTTCTTGACCGTCATGGATCAGCCCACCGAAATGTTCGGCACCCTGGCGGCCCAGATGGTGCTGGACCGCATTTCAGGCGGCGGGGCGCGGCCCCCGCGCAGCGTGATATTGCCGGCCCAGCTTTTGGTTCGCGAGTCATGTGGCGCCAAGGCACGCGACCGGCACTCCAGCACCCCGGCGAAGACCGCCCCGAAGCGCCGGGGCGTTAGCAGCCCGTGAGAAAGGGGTAGAAAGCGTGGGAGGCGTGCTGGTCCCCATGGGGAGCCAACCCGGTTGCGGGGACGGGCCGAGCGCCAGCGGCAGCCGCAACATTCCACTTGACTTTTTCGAAGTGTTAACGGTAACAGTCGTTCATGGGCGGCAGCCAGCTCCTCTTCACGTGGCCCCCTTTCATGGCGCGTCTGGCGCTGGCCGCGGCGGTCATCGCGGGTGTGGCGGGTGCGGCGGGCGCCTGTTCCCGAAAGGCGGCGCCCGCCCCGGAGGCGCGATTGCGGATCGGCCTGGTCACGAAGACAGAGACCAACCCGTTCTTCGTGAAGTTGCGAGAGGCCGCGGCCGAGCGGGCAAGGCAGCAGGGGGCCGAACTGATCGCGCTCAGTGGGAAGTTCGAGGGCGACAATGAAGGTCAGGTGGCGGCGATCGAGAATCTGATCGGCAAAGGGGTCAAAGGAATCCTGGTGACCCCCAGCAACTCGTCGGCGCTGGTAGGGGCCATCAAACGGGCGCGTGACAAAGGTATCCTCGTCACCGCCCTCGACACGCCCACGGAGCCGCCGGATGCCGTCGACGGAACGTTCGCCACCGACAACCGCCAGGCCGGCCGTCTGCAAGGGGCCTGGTTGAAGCAGGCATTGGGTGGTCGCGCCGCCAAGATCGTCATGCTGGACGGCGTCCCCGGCGGGGGAACCGACACCCAGCGCCACCAGGGATTTCTGGCCGGTTTTGGAATCGAGGAGAACGACCAGGCGATCGTCGGTCGCGCCCACGTCTATGGGGATCAATCGAAGGCCCACGCGGCCATGGAAAACTTCCTGCAGGCGCACCCCGACGTGAACGTCGTCTACACCATCAACGAGCAGGTGGCGCGTGGCGCATACGCCGCCATCGCGGCCAGACGCGCGACGGGCGCCATTCTGATCGGCTCCATCGATGGTGCCTGCACCGGCGTGAGCGACGTCAAAGCTGGCAAGCTAGGCGCGACGGTGATGCAGTTTCCCACCCGCATGGCGGAACAGGGTATTGACGCCGTGGTGGAATACGCGCGGACGGGCCGCCGGCCCGCGGGCTTCATCGATACCGGCGTTCAATTGATCACCGATCTGCCCCATCCCGGCCTAGAGGCCCGAGACACCGCCTTTGGCCTCGCGAGTTGCTGGGGTTGACGACCGCCACGGGCACGCGCTGGGCGCGCCTGGGGCTGGCGCGTTCGGGAGTCGGTCCGCTGCTGGCGCTGGCGGTGGCGGGAGTCGCGTTCTCCGCCACCACCGCCACCTTCTTCACCGCCGACAATCTCTCGCTGCTCCTCGATCAGTCAGTGGTGGTGGGGCTGCTGGCTGTGGGGCAAACGCTGATCATTCTCACGGGGGGCATCGACCTGGCCAACGGCGCCATCGCCGTGGTGGGGACCATCATCATGGCCAGACATGCGCCCGGACAGGGCGCTGCCGTCAGCCTCCTGGCGGCGCTGACCGTGTGCACGGCCCTGGGAACAGCCAGCGGCACGCTGGTGGCGCGCCTGCGGCTGCCGCCGTTCATCGTCACCTTGGGCATGCTGGCCGTCGTCGCGGCGTCGGGACGCCTCTACTCGCAATCGCGCAGCTATCCCGTCGACGCCGCGCTGCTCGTGGTGTCGGGCAGACAGCTCCCGCTGGGCCCAATCGCCTTGTCGCACGGCGTGCTCGGCCTGCTGCTGGTCTACGCGGCGCTGTGGTACATGCTTCGCCAGACTGCCTGGGGGCGCCACGTGTACGCCATCGGTGGCAACCAGGAGGCGGCCCGGCTGATGGGCATCCCGGTCAACCGAACGCTGCTGTCCGTGTACGCGGGCGCCGGCCTGCTCTATGGCCTGGCGGCGTGGGCGGCGCTGGGCCGCATACCCAACGCCGATGCCAACGCCTATCAAACCGCCAATCTCGACAGCATCACCGCCGTCGTGATCGGGGGAACCAGCCTGTTCGGTGGGCGGGGCGGTGTGATGGGTACCTTGCTGGGTACGCTGCTCGTCAGCGTGCTGCGCAGCGGCCTCACCCAGGCCGGCATAGACGCGCTTTATCAGGATGTCGGCACCGGAATCCTGGTGGTGGCGGCGGTGGCCGTGGACCAAGTGGCGCGCCGGGGGCAAAAATGAGCGCGTCGCCCGTACTGGCGGCCCGATCCCTGAAGAAACGGTTCGGCCACGTGACCGCCCTTGATGACACCGACTTCGAGCTCATGCCCGCCGAGATCCTGGCGGTGGTCGGCGACAACGGCGCTGGCAAATCGACGCTCATGAAGATCCTGTCGGGCGCGCTTGCTCCCGACGCCGGAGAGTTGCTGCTAGACGGGCGGACCACCACCTTTCGTGGTCCGCTCGATGCGCGGCAGAAGGGCATCGAGACCGTCTATCAAGACCTGGCGGTCGCGCCGGCGATGAGCGTCGCCGAGAATATATTCCTGGGACGAGAGCTGCGGTGCCCCGGACTGATGGGCACGGTGCTTCGCCGGCTGGACGACGGCGCCATGCGCCGTCAGGCGGCCGCTCATCTGAGCGCCCTCAGCGTGGGGATCCCTTCCCTGTCGCAGTCGGTGGAAACTCTATCGGGCGGACAACGACAGGCGGTGGCAGTGGCCCGCGCCGCCGCCTTTGCGAGCCGTCTCATCATCCTCGACGAACCAACGGCCGCCCTGGGCGTGAAAGAATCGGCCGCGGTGCTGGCGGGCATCCGTCGCATCCGCGATCGCGGCCTGGCCGTGGTGTTGGTCAGTCACAATATGCCCCAGGTGTTCGAGGTCGCGGACCGCATTCACATCCAGCGTCTGGGGCGGCGGGCGGCGACGGTGACCCCGCAGAGTCACACCATGTCAGAGGTGGTGGCCATCCTGACCGGCGCTGCCTCTTTCAGCGGCGGCACTGCGGAAACACTGACCAACGTGGAGTAACGTCGTTCTTCGCCCCCCTCACCCGCGTTCCCCTATTCCCCGAACATGCCGCCGCGAAATGGTTCGCGCCGCAGCTTGCTGACCACAGACGAGAGAATCGAACACCATGACTCATTCCTTCGCCACCGATCGCTACGACCGAATGCAATACCGACGCTGCGGCCGAAGTGGCCTGATGTTGCCCTCTGTTTCGCTGGGGGCCTGGGAGACGTACGGCGGGACCAGCGGCAGCGATGTCGCGCAGCAATGTATGTTCCGCGCCTTCGACCTGGGGATCACCCACTTCGATCTCGCGAACAACTACGGGCAGCCTGCCGGCAACGCGGAGATCCTTTGCGGACAGGTGCTGCGCGAGATGCCGCGCGACGAGCTCATCATCTCAAGCAAGGCCGGCTACCGCATGTGGCCCGGGCCGTACGGAGAATGGGGCTCGCGCAAGTACCTCATCGCCAGCTGCGATCAGTCGCTAAAACGGACCGGGCTGGAATACTTCGATATCTTCTACTCGCATCGATTTGATCCCGAGACCCCCCTCGAAGAGACCATGGGGGCCCTGGATACCCTGGTGAAGCAAGGCAAGGCGCTGTACGCCGGCGTGTCGAGCTATACCGGCGCCCAGCTCAATGCGGCGCTGGAGGTGGTGCGCCGCGATCGCCTCACGCCCATCACTATCCACCAGCCCTACTTCAACATGCTCGACCGCAAGGTGGAACTGGACCTCTTGCCCCACGCCGACCGTGCCGGTGTTGGCGTCATCGCGTTCTGTCCGCTCGCCTCTGGTCTCCTGACCAGCAAGTTCCTCGACGGAGAAGTCCCCGCCGATAGCCGGGCGGCGCGCGAATGGG
>JBDSME010000053.1:0-5135 GCA_039916065.1 Polyangia bacterium | reverse complement strand
GGCGGAGATCCCAACCGATCAGGTGACCGACAAGTCACTGCGCCTCGCCATCACCAGCGTGCTCGATGGCGTCAAGCAGGTGAAGGCGATCGTTCACCTGGACGTCGTCTTCGGCGCCGTCGCCTAGGCGGTCGTCCGAGTTTCACTCGGCGGTCTGCAATACGCGGACGGACCACCCACCCCCGCCACCTCGCTACGGGCGGGCGCGACACGTAGTTCAACAGCTTTTCTCTGCCCCAGATCATCGTCTGCCCCGGCGCGCGTGGCGCGTGGCGCGGGCAGGAAAACTCGGCGGGGGGTTTTGTGCGCGCTTTCGTTGCGCGGACGTGTGGGATAAAATTTGCAGGTGTCAGAAAGCGAAAGGCCCGCCGCGGGGCTGCCTGTAGCTGCCGCCGTGGTGGTGGACAGCAATGGGGACCAGAAGACGCCCGGCGGCGAGACGCGCGAGACGCGCAAGTCTCCTACGACGGACGCTCATCAGAGCGAACAGGGGTCTCCGGTCGCTCCGCCTGACCATCTGACTTTTCAGGATGCGGCGGACGAGCTGCGTCCGCCGCAGCAACGGATCGTCACCCTTTCGTCCGACGACATCGGCCATTTTTTCGTGCGCGTGCGACGCGATCAGGACAGCGAACGCTGGGAGGTGCGCCTCGACGCGGCGCTGCGCGAGATCCTGGAGCGGGCGAACGACTTCGTGCCGTCCGAATCGGGGGGGATCCTGCTGGACGATCCGCGGGCCAAGCTGGCGGGCTCTCCCACCCCCCGTCTCACCTTTATTGCCGCCTTCGGACCGGACGCGGTGGAGAACCTGGGGCAGAGGTTGCCGACGGATCGCGGGGTGTGTGGCCACGTCTATCGCACGGGCCGGCCGTTCATCACCGAATCGATCAGCGATGACGATCCGTTGGTCACGACGGGGGTGGTCGTCTCAGGCGGACCACGACGCCCGCGGCCCGCTGGCACCGGCGAGCGCACCCTGCCCACCGTGACCCCTACCCCGCTGCGGCTGTCCGTGGCCTCCCCAGCACGCGCCGCAGCCGACGCCGGCGGCGGGCGGCCAGCGACCTTGCCGCGCGCGTCGATCCTCGCGGTGCCGGTGATCGTGCGCGACTCGATCTGCGGCGTGCTGGAGCTGACCAACCGCCTGTCCGGCGCCCCCTACACGGCACGTGACAAGGAGTTGCTGCGCATCTTCGCGGCGTACATGTCATCATCGATTCAGAACGCGCTGGACGCCATTCGCAACCGCACCCTGGCACGGATGGATGATCTCACGGGCCTGTACAACAGCCGGTACTTCCACATCCGTCTGGCTGATGAGCTGGCGCGCGCCGATCGTGACGGGGGCGAGCTGTGCATCCTGTTCATCGATCTCGACCAGCTCAAGTCGGTCAACGATCGCTTCGGGCACATCGCGGGCAGCGCCGTGCTTCGCGACGTGGCCCGGGTGATGACCGAGAACTCGCTACCCGGCTCGGTGCTGGCGCGTTACGGCGGCGACGAGTTCGTGGCCATCCTGCCCGGCGCCAAGCTGGCCCAAGCGATTACGGCCGCCGAGAACCTGCGCCAGGCCATCGAAAACGCGGACAGCCTGCATCCTTTCTATCCGACGCCGACGCCGACGCCAGCGGGAACACATCCCCTGTCCCACGTGACTGTGTCGCTGGGCGTGGCTTCCTACCGCGACCATCTGGCGCCGGGCGGGACCGCGCGAAAACGCGAGAACGTGCTGCTGCAACTGGCGGACGCGGCGATGTACCGCGCGAAGAGCAACGGGCGCAACCGGGTCGAGGTCTCGGAGCCCGAAGACTGACCGGGAGCGTCAGCTACTCGGGCCTGATGCCCGCAGACCGCATGATCTTGTGGGCGAGGTAACGGGGGCTGACCTGGTACTGACCGGCGGCAACCAGCTTGCGGAGTGCCTCGACGCGTGGGGAAAGGCGCGTATCAAGGTCTTTGGGGTCGGTGACGACCGGGACCGGGGCAGAGGTGTGAGAGGCGCGACCGGGGGTGGTGTACTTGGGCGTGTTGGCCATACCCACACCATCGGAGGCACCCGCCAGATCTTAAGACGCCGCCAGAAAAAAAATACAAGCCACTAGAATCACACAGGATTTTCCGGACAAAACTGGCACCAGGCAATCGAGCGAGAACCCGATTGGCTGGCGTTTACTAGGCTGCCGCTTCGGAGGCGATCTCGGACAGCGAATCGCGCAACCGACGGGTGGCTTCACCGTGAATCTGGCAGACGCGCGACTCGGTGACGCCCAGAACAGCGCCGATCTCCTTGAGGTTCAGGTTGTCGCAGTAGTACAGCGACAGCACTTGCTGCATCTTCTCCGGCAGGTGGCCGATGCCCGACACCAGGCGGTCCGTCATCTCGTGCTTCGAGGCTTGCTCGAAGGGGTCCACCGCGCTGTGGTCGCCGGTGCGCTCCAGCAGATCGGGGCCCGCGTCGTCGATGCCGACGACTGACGAACCGGATAGCTTCTGCTGACGCGCGTACAGCTCCTCGACGCCCACGCCCAGGCGCTTGGCGATCTCTTCCTGATCGGGGGTGCGGCCGAGCTGCGCCTCCAGGCGGCGGGTGGCGTCGCGCAGCTCGTTGGAGAGGCGGCGCATATCTCGTGACAGGGTGTCGCGCGAGCGCAGGTCGTCCAGCATGGCGCCGCGGATACGGAACTCGGCGAAGGCTTCGAACCGATCGACCCGGCTGGGATCGAAGCGCTCGGCGGCCTCCATCAGGCCAATCACGCCCGACGAGATCAAGTCGTCGATCTCGACGTGCGCGGGCAGCCGGCGCGCCAGGCGGCGGGCCACCTTCTCGATGTAGGGAAAGAACTTCGCCGCGTACTCATTGCGGCGGGTCGTCAGGTCCTTCTTGGAAGGAATCCCGGACGCCTTCTTCGACGGTTGCTTGGAAGCGTCCTTGCCGTCCTTCGCACGCTTGGCGATCACCTTGGAGGCGGCTGTGGTCGCGCTCCCCACCCCCGCCCGCGTCGACACCTTGGTGGACGGCTTGCTGGTTCGCGCCAGCGGCTTCATGGAGACAGCTCGCGAATTGTCTGCCTTCTTACGCTTCGTGATCACCATGTCCCGGATAACAGCACGCCGCATGCCACGAAACTGACCTGACCGCGGCCGCGCGTTTTCGCGCTTTTCGGCGCACCGACAATCGCTGACCGTCAACCTAATGGCGGTCTAGCGATTTTGACAGCGTCAACCGGCTGACGGTGAGGGAAGCGTGCGCCACGTCCACGTGGCCCGGGCGCGGGCAAAGACCGACGCATTCTCCGTCGGTGAAGGTGTGACGTCGCGGCAGATGAACGCGGGGCCGCGCCTGTGCGCGCACCCTGCGGCAGTGGTCCGCCGCGGGTGCGAGATCAAGCGACGTGCCTCCGACGCAACTTCTCCACCAGCGTGGTCCGGTTCATCCCCAGCAGCTCGGCAGCTCGATTCTTGTTGCCACCCGTTCGCTCCAGGGCCTGTCCAATCAGACGATCCTCAAGCTGGGTTAGCAGCATGCGCAGGTCCAGACCAGATGAGGGCAAGTCCAGATTGCCTGCTTCCAGATCCACGAGGTCGAGGCGCAGGTGGGAAGGTAGGTCCTGCAGCGTGACCTCGCGGTTGCCGGCCACCACCACCAGCCGTTCCACCAGGTTCTCCAGCTCGCGGACGTTGCCCGGCCAGTCGTGAGCGCACAGACGGTCGGTCACCTCGGGAGCGAATCCAGGCACCGTGCGTCCCTCGCGGGTGTTGATCTCGCGGCGAAAATGTTCGGCCAGCGCCGGGATGTCGTCGCGGCGAGCGCGCAGGGGGGGAACCTCGATGGGCACCACTTCCAGCCGGTAATACAGGTCCTCGCGAAAGCTCCCGTCCCGGACCATCTCCTCCAGGTTGCGGTGGGTGGCGGCGATGACGCGCACGTCGGCGGGGATCTGCTGGGCGCTGCCGAGGGGCGCCACCTCGTGATCCTGAAGGACGCGTAGCAGCTTCGCCTGCAGGTTACGTGGCATCTCGCCGATCTCGTCGAAGAAGAGGGTCCCTTGATGGGCCGACAGGAACCGGCCCACCCGGGGCTTGTCGGCGCCGGTGAAGGCGCCGCGAACATGGCCGAACAGCTCCGATTCGGCCAGGGACTCGGGAATGGCCGCCATGTTGACGGCAACGAACGGTCCCGAGGAACGCCCGCTGGAGGCGTGGATCAGGCGGGCGATCACCTCCTTGCCGGTTCCGGTCTCCCCGCGAATCAGGATGCTGGCGTTGGTGTCGGCGACGCGGCTAATTCGATCCAGCACCGCGCGCATGGCCGGGTGCTCACCAATCACCGCCGCCTCCGGGGTGTGACGCTGGCGGGCCTGGCCCGGCTGGAAGGTTTCCACGGTACGGCGCAAGATCTCCTCGACGGCCGAGAGATGGAACGGTTTGGGGAGAAAGTTGGCGGCGCCGGCCCGAAGCGCGTTGACGGCGTCAAGCACTGTGGCCTGCGCGGTCAACATGACCACCGGAACCGCCGGCGTCTGTCGGTGCGCCTCGCGCAGGACGGCGTACCCATCGAGCTGCGGGATGTCGGGCCCTGGCAACCTGACGTCCGTGAAGCACAGGTCGAACCGGCCCGCACGCAGCCGGGCTACCGCCTCTGCACCGTTGAATGCCAGCACGGCCTCGTACCCGAGACCGGACAGGAAATTCACCAGCGTGGCTTGGACGGTGGTGTCACCATCGACCAGAAGTATTCGTCCTCGCATTGACAGGTGATTCCATCGGTGGTCCCACGCTCTGCCTTGAGGTTCACGAGTCCTTCCGCACTGTTGCCGCGCAGACAACACCCCCCCAACACCTCCGCAAACCGCGGCTGATCCTGACGTCGCGCCCCATGCGGGCACAGACGAACCTGGGAGGAGCAGACGAGCTCAGCGCGTGGCAGGGGCAGGGGACCGTCGGCGCGCCAGGCGAGTCAATAGCAGGAGAGCGGCGGCGGCGAAGGCGGTGGTCACAAGAGAACGCAGGGGAGTTTCCGCCGACTTGTTCGGAGACAGCGAGCAGCCTCCGGCGCCGGTCCACTGATAAACGGGAGGCGATCCCAGGGGATACATTTCGCAGGCGCCGCGCGCGTCGTCTTCGGTCAGCGTCCT
>JBDSME010000052.1:0-8085 GCA_039916065.1 Polyangia bacterium | reverse complement strand
TGCCCCACCACCTGACGCCGCCGCGTCGACCCGTGAAAAGCGATCACCGCCGCCGCGACCGACAAGTTCAAGCTCCGCGTCATCCCGGCCATGGGGATGGTGAACCGGGCGTCCGCGCCGGCAATAGCGGCGTCGCTGAGGCCGGCGTGCTCGTTCCCGATCACGATGGCGGCCGGGCGTCCGAAATCCAGATCCTGCAGGGCGGTGTCGGTGTCAGGGACGGCCGCATACAGCGCGAAGCCAGCGGCGTGCAAGCGGGCCCGCCCCGCCGCGAACGTGGGGTGGCGTTCGATGTCCAGCCACTTCTCGCACCCCTGGCTGACGTCCGACGAGAACCGAAACTTCTCCGCGGCCTCCACAACATGGACCGTCTGAATGCCGAACGCCTCTGCGCTTCGCAACACGGCCGCCCCGTTGTGTGGATCGTGTAGGTTCTCGATCATCAGCGTCAGCCCCCCCAGCCGCGCGTCGATGATGGCATCGATGCGCTCGCGCCGGCCCTCCACCAGAAACGGTTCCAGCGCACGACAGACGAGGGCGGGATCAAGACGGCCCAGAACGGATGACATACCCTACGTTTACACGCGATCATCGCGGAATGGCCAGGAGGCCGGCGCTGAGTATGATGCCTTCATCATGATGAAACTGGTGTTCAGGAACGCATCGTTTGTGGTCTTGGTCATGGCCCCGCTCATGACTTCGCCTGGCGCCGCGCTGGCCGCGGACAGGGCGTCGCCCGCCCCCAAGGCCGCGCCGGTCGCGCCGACGACGGTGACCACCGGCGAGACCACGCTAAAAGGAGAGATGACCTGCGCCAAGTGCGGCCTTCATGAGGCAGCGAAATGCCAGAACGTGCTTCGCGTGAAGGACGCGGCCGGCAAGGAGATCAGGTACTACCTGCGGAAGAACTCCGTGGCCGAAAGTGAGCACGAAAAGGTCTGCGGCGGTTCAGCGCCAGCCACGGTGACAGGAAAAGTCACGGAAGAAGGCGGCAAGAAGGTCGTTACGGCGACCTCGATCAAGTTCGACGGCTCCTGATATCGCGGGTCAGGGCTGGGTGGTGGTCCGCTTGTCGGCCTGTCTGGTACCGGGCGGCGCCGTTCCGGGGCGCCTGGCGTCCTTCGAGAACAGCCGGCGGAGCTTGCCGACCGGGAGGGGACCGCTGTCAGCGTTTCCGGCATCGTCCCGATCGAGCGGGGCATCGATGTCGGGCGGCGCCTCCAGCTCTGGGCGCGCGGTGATATTCTTCACCCAGTCCAGGCATTGTCGTTCGTTGAAGTTCGCCTCCCGGCGATCGAATACCAGTTTCTGGGTACCGGCGGCGGCATAGGCCTCGTCGTCGATGCGACCTCGCTCGTGCATCTTGGCCACGATGCGCCGCACGTAACGGTCCCATTGCGGCGTAAGTGACCCGTGACAGTACTGGATGTACCGCCGCTTCGGACTGGGAAGAATAGATGAGAAGAAGGCCCCTTCCATGGGGGTGAGGTCCGAGGCGTTCTTCCCGAAGTAGTGCCGTGCCGCCGGACCGATGCCATAGATGCGCGGCCCGAACTCGATGGCGTTGAAGTAGAGCTCGAGGATGCGCTCCTTGGGGATCTCATGCTCCAGGTACCAGACCAAGAAAAGTTCCTGCAACTTCCGCGACAGGGTCTTCTCGTGACTGAGCAGCACGTTCTTCACCATCTGCATGGTGATGGAGGAGGCCCCCCCGCGAAAACCACCCCGCTGCAAGTTGCGCTTTAGCGCCGTGCGGAACTCCGAGGTCACCCAGCCGCGGTGCTTGAAAAATCCGTTGTCTTCAGTGGTCATGATGGAGGCAACCAGGTGGGGAGAGATCTGTTCGTAGGGGACGAATTCCGGATTCTCTGGCCCCACCATGAACTGCAGCTGCTCGGTTTCGCCCGGCGCCGGCGGGGGCTTGACTCCCGCAGCTTTCGGAACCTCCACCGACTGCACCACGGAATCGCCCGATACCACCGCCTTGACGGCGGGCGGCACCTTCAGAACGCGACAGCCGTCGATCCCCACCTTGCCCTTCAACTCCAGAGCTTCCAGGTTGGTGTAATCCACGCGCGCCGTGATCTCGGCGCCGAACATGCCGTCCATGGCAAATCCCTGTAGCTTCGGCACCAGCGTGGGGGGAAGGCTGGCCAGGGCCTTCTGACAGGGCAGCTTCGGCACCTCCAGCGTCAGCTCCAGTCGGGGAAGAAATCCCAGCTTGCTGCCGTCGGCGAAGGTGAAGGTCCCCGGCGCCAGCTCCACGAATCCGCTCAGTTTCCCCTGCAGCTCTGCCACCCGCGCTTCCAGTCGATCGATGGCCACCCGACGGGTGGCGGGAAAAGCGGTCCCGCGCAGCACCAGGCCCAGATCAATCCCCCGCACCGGCTCCGAAGCGAGCCCTGGGTGTTGCACGCTGAGGCCCGCCACCTGCATATCCCCGCCGAACCGCACCGCCCCCTCCGCCCAGCTCACATCGAAGGCAGCGTCGATGGTGGTGTCCCGCGGAGTGAGGATGTTCTTGGGCAGCACGTCCGCGATCTCTCCCAGCGAAAACCGTTCGGCGCGCAGTGAAAGCTGCCCCTCGTGCGCCTCGGGATCGAGACCACCGCGCGCCACCCACAGCGTCTCGCGCGCCCCGCCGTAGCTGCCATCCAGGTCCACCACCAATTGCTTGACCAGCGCCGGCTCCGGATGACTGGGACCGGAGGCGGGGCGAATCTTCCCGTGAATGCCCGTCAACGCCAAGGTGGGCAGAGGTGTGGCGAAGCCGCCGGTCACCGCGAGCGTCGGGTAGCCGCGCGGCCGCACCCCATCGAGCGGGCCGGCGATGGTGATGGTCTCGGCGCCGAAGCGCGGTCCTTTGCCGGTGCTCCCCAGCGCCAGTACTCCGTCGACCTTTTCCACCTGCACGTCCAGCCGCTCACCGGGGAGGAACAGCGCCTCCAGATGGCCCACCTCCACGCTCAGTCCGCTACCGCTGTCATAAAGAGTGAGCCTGGCGTTGCGGACCGCCACGCCAGGTAGCTTTCCGGCCGGTGCGCGCGCCTGGACAGACGTTTCGGTCTTGGGGGGGCGGACCGCCCGCAACACCGCGGTGATGTTGTCCGCGGGCCCTCCTCGCCGCACGTTGACGGTCGCTCCGTCCACCTCTATGACACCCCGCCGGAAGATCGCCGCACCGTAAGGCACTCGGAGCTTGATGAGGTGGACCAGGGGCCCCGTAGCAACGCCGGCCGGATCACTCCCGGGCGCCGGCATTCCCCTCTCGCCCCTCTCGCCGATTTCCAGATCGTGAAATGTGATCCCCAGCAACCCGGCACGGGCGTGACCAACCCGCACCGGGGTGTGCAGGCGCGCCTCCAGCTTGGAGGACACCAGCCGGGCGGCGAGGGCCCCGGCGGCGAACGGAAATATCACCAAGACGGCCAGGAGCGCGCCCGCCCCCCCCACGCGCCATTTCCGTTCGCTTAGCCATGCCCAGACACCGGCCGCAGAAACTCGCCGTCGGTCGAGCCGGTGTTCAGTCACGAAATCAATTTACCAGGGGTCTGGCCACCCCGCGCGACAGACATGCGGCCGTGGCGCCCAGCCGTGGCAGGCTGCTCCGCGCGAGGGCCTCGGAGCTCATACGTCGGGACTGGGGCCAGGCGGAACGGGCACGTTGGGGTTCAGGCGGCGCGGGGCAGCAACTCGGCGGCCTGCGGCGCCAGAGTTTCGGCCAGCCGCTGGCGGGCGTGGTGCAGCCGCGACATCACTGTGCCCACGGGGCAGCGGGCGATGTCGGCAATCGATTGATACGACTCGCCTTCCAGCTCTCGCAGGGCCAGCACCTCCCGGTGAACCAGGGACAGCCGGGCCATACCCCCGCGCACCGACGCACCGGTCTGGGCACGCGCGAGCAAGTCTTCCGGCGTCTCCTCGACAACAGCCTGGGGGGCGCGCCGTTCGGCCTCCTCGGTGGAGTCGTGGGCGGCGACGGCCGGCACGGCGACAGGACCACTTCGGCGGGCACGCAGGTGATCGAGGGCCGTGTTCACCACGATGCGGTGCAGCCAGGTCGACAACGCGGCGCGGCCTTCAAACCTGTCAATGTAGCGACACACCTTCATCATCGCGTCCTGGACCACGTCCTCGGCGTCGTCGCGGTTCCGGACAATTTTCAGGGCCACCGCGGACAGACGCGGACGCGCGGACACCAGCAAAGCTTCCAGCGCGCGCCGATCTCCCGCCTTCAGGCGATCAGCCTGCTCCCGCGCGACCAGCTCCCGGGCCGTCGGGTCCTGCGCCGCCAGTTCGGGTGAAGACGGTATCCCCGGGTAGGACGCTTCGGCAGTGATGGTGCCGTCCTGATCGTGATCGGGGCGAAAACTGGTGTTGTTGGTCATTTTGGCTGTCCTCGTGTCCTTGCTTTTGCAAGGCCGGTACCGGCGCGGAAACCGCGACGGCACCGGCGCGATCGGACCGGCGCGGTGGCCGATTGCCGCCCAGGTTCGGGAAATCCCGGCGGTGTTCCGCCCGCCGGGCCGGCCTTCCGGCGTCCTTGTCCTGCTAACATGAGGCGATCCGGCAACCATCCCGACACGGTCAGACCAGGTCGACACAGGCGCGCCACGTCAGACCGTCGCGGGAATTCTCCCTACCTACATGTGCCATGTGCGACACACCGAGAGCCGCCCCTTCATCACCACCTTCCCGAGGCGCTTGCAGTCGAGTTTGAGAAGCGATGGGTGAGCTGGACCACATACGCTGGTTCCTGGAAGCGATTCGCCGGCGCTTCTTGTTGCGCGACCTGTTGCGCTGGGGAGCCTTCGCGGGAAGCGCGTTCCTGGTGCTGCTGGTTTTGCTCGCCGTCTCCGCCTCCCGCATGGGACCGGCCGGATTCTGGTTGCCGTTGACCCTGCTGGTTGCCGGTGGTTGCGTCGTGGTGGCGCTGTTCGGGGGCGTCTGGCGGCCATCGCGCTCGCTGCGCGGCGATCGAACCACGCGGCGCCTGGTGGCGCGGCTGCGGCCGCCCCTCGGTGCGCTGGGCGGCGACATCATCTCGGCGATCGAGCTGGGGCAAGTGCCGCCGGCGCCCGGGGCCGCTCCCGCCAAGGAGGCCGAGATCTCCGCCACGCTGGTGCGGGCTTTTCACGGACGCGTCGCCGAAGCCCTGCGGCCCCTCGATCCCGTTCAGCTCATCTCGATGCGGCCGGTGGTGCATGCCGCCGCAGCGTTGCTGGCGGCGACCCTGCTGGTCTTGGCGAGCGCCACGGTGGCCCCCCAGGTGATCGGAGGCGGTCTGTCCACGTTGTTTCACCGCCCCAATCGCTACGAGGGGGCCGCGGTGTCGGCCAAACCGATCGTCGGTGACGTGCGCATCACCTACGACTATCCCGCATACACCGGGCTCGCCAGTCGCACCATCGAGGGCTCGACGGGCGACATCGTGGCGGTGAAGGGCACGCGCGTGAAGATCGAGACCGCACCGCTGCACACCTCGCGGCACGCCATGTTGCTGCTGGGAGAGGCGGGAGAAAGCGGCGAACTGCCTGCACGCCTGGCAAAGGGGGTGGTCACCGCGCACCTGCTGATGAACGAAAGCGGCGTGTACCGATTCTGGCTGCAGCCGTTGATCGGGCGCGCGGTGCGGGAACAGCGCAGCCATCACATCGAGGTGGAGGTTGATCGTCCACCCCGGGTGGAGATTCACGGGCCGGCCGATCGCCTGGAACTCCCCACCCCCCGGCCCATCGAGATCGGTTTCGCGGCGGACGACGACTATGGCCTGGCCAACGTGGAGCTGGTGTTTCGTGTCGATGACGCCCCAGAACAGCGACAGCTCTTGAAGGACGCCCACGGGGCGCGCGTGACCCAGGGACGAACGCTGTGGGATCCGGCGCGGTTGAGCCTGTCACCGGGCGCGCGGATCGCCTACCACGTGGAGGCGCGCGATCGCGATGAGGTCTCGGGCGCGAAGACGGGCATCTCGCGAACCCTGTACGTGTTGATCGCGCGCCCGGACGAGACCATCGACAACCGCCTGGAACGGCAGCGCGAGGTGCTGGAGCGGCTAACAGGGGACCTGGCGGATCGCCTGGAAATCCCCGTGCGCGGCGGAGGCTCCTCCAACCCGGCGGGCGAACCCTCCGTGCAGGAGGCCTACCTGGCTGTGCACGAGGCGGAAGAAGCGCACGTGGCTCTGCTGGGACGGCTGGTGGACGATGACCGCCGGGATGGCTCGCTGGGGAAAAACCTGCGTGCCGTGCTGTCGGGGATGGCGGAGCGGCTGGGAAAGTTGTTGCGCGGCGAGAAGGAGGCGCTGGGGAAGGCGGGGGTGACCCCGGGCGGCACCGCGGCCGCGGCACCCTCCCGGAGCGGGCGCCACGGTTTCTCGGCGGCCAAGGTGGAGGCGCAGCGCGAGGCCCACATCGCCGAGCTGGAAAAGGACGTGTTGCTTCTGGACGACCTGATCGGACGGCAGCGGCTGGAGGACCTGGCGGCCATGGGGCGCGAGCTCACCGCCGCGCACAACCGCCTGAAGGACCTGTTGAACCGCTATGCCGCCACCAAGGACGAAGCGCTGCGGCGACAACTGGAGCGCGAGGTGCGGGAGCTGCGCGCCCGTATCGCCGAGCTGGCGCAGAAGATCGCCACCTTGAAGAGCCGCAACGAGGTGCCCGACGAATGGCGGAACCTGCCAGACACCAAGAACCTGGCGGAACGGGCGAAGAAGCTGGACGACCTGCTGGCCGAAGGGGATCCCGCGGCGATGTCGAAGGCGCTGGAGCAACTGGGCAAGGACCTGAACAGCCTGCGCCAGATGCTGGACGAGAACGCCGAAGGCTTCGGTGCCGAGCGTTTCCCCCAGGAGAACCGGGTGGTCGCCGACCTGATGAAGAAGATCGGCGATCTGGAGGGCGATGAGCGGTCTTTGGCTGGCGAGACGCAGGCGCTGTCCGAAAAGCAGGAAGCGGAGACGGACAAGCGCCTGCGCGGACAGCTTGGCGACTGGACCAGGAAAGAGAATGAGAAGGTCGATCGCCTCCGCCAGAAGCTGGGGCAACTGAAGACCGGCGATCCCGAGAGCGCCCTGTCCGAGGAAGTGGAGCGGGCGCGAGAAAGCACCCGCCAGCTCAAGCGGCTGTTCGCGGAACGGGATCTCGCGGAAGCCAAGGACGAGGCGGATCGGGCGGCCGCCAGCCTGGATCGCGCCACCGAACACCTGGATGAGGACGACCCAGGGCGCAAAGTGGGCGAACCATCATCATCATCGGCGGGCGGTGACGGCAACCGGGAGGTGGGAGAAGCACGCGCGCTGGCGCAGGAGATCGCCGACGACGTGCGCAAGCTGCTGCCCACGTCCGAGGAGACCCTGACTCCCGAGGAACGCGAGCGTGGCCGTGCCCAGGCGCAGCGGCAGGGAGCCATTGGTGATCGCACCGACGAAATCGCGCGCGAGGCGGGCAAGCGGCTGGGCAAGGTACCCGGCCTGGAGCGTGCGCAGGAGGATCTGCGCTCAGCCTCCCAACAGATGCGACAGGCCGCCGAGCACCTTCGCAAGAGCGAGGCAAAGCAGGCCAGCGGCGCGGAAAACAACGCCGCCGAACGGCTGGCCAAGCTGCGTGATGCCATGCAGGAACGATCGATGGGGGGATCGAAGAGCCAGCGCGATCCCGTGCGCATCCCCGGCGCCGACGAGTCCAGCGCGCCCCGGGCCTGGCGACAGGAGTTGCTTGATGCGATGAAGGAAAAGGCGCCGGAGCACTTTCGCGATGACGTGCGCCGCTATTACGAGGAGCTGGTGCGATGATCCGCCAGCGTGACGCCCTGCCCTGCTTTCGACGCTGCTGTCGCATGGCCATCTGGCTGGCTGCGGCGGCGGCGGCCGTGTTGTTGACCGCCGCCGGCAGTCCGGTCATCGGCGCAACCACGCCGGACAATTCTTCCGGCAGCTCTTCGCCGCAGATGTCCGCGCCCCTGACTGCGATCATCCGTTCGACGGAGCTGGGAAGATCCGCGGAACGCAGCTTCGACGAGTGGCGATTTCAGGAAGGACGATCGCACCTGGCGGCGCTGGTTGCCAAGACACCGGGATCGTCG
>JBDSME010000051.1:0-14622 GCA_039916065.1 Polyangia bacterium | reverse complement strand
GCTGGATCAAGGACAGGGCCGAAAGGGGGAGCTCCTCTTCGCCGCCGGCCCCGTCGATGACGGTCAAGATTCCTCCGGCGAGACGCAGACCACGGGCCTGCAGCCGTTCGTCATCTCCCGGGGCTGCCCGGGGCTCGCATACCAGCACGGCGAATCCAGCCGCTTCCAGCTCGGCGGCCAGTTCCCGCGCGCGGTCGCCGTCGGGTTCGATGTGCAAGACCCGGGGCAGGGGGCCGGCCAGTCGCGTGCGCACGTCAGCCGGCGACAGCCCGGTCAGCCGCGCGGCCTCGACGAAAGCCTGGGATTGGGACGCCGGAGGCGTTCGGGCCACCACGAGGAGCACCCAAGCAGCTTACGCCACCCCGATCCGGGAGGCATGCTGGGGCATCTCGGGCTGCGGTTTTTTGCGGCCTCGATGGGCCGGGGTCTATGATCCAGCGTTGCCCATGACACCCTTCGCCCGTGGCTGCAGGTGGTCCATCAGCGCCGTCGCGCCAGTCACCCTGATGCTGGCCGTAGCCGTCGCGTTGACGGCGTGTGCTGATCCCGCCGGAACGTTGTTGATCGTTCAGAACCAGATACCCGCCGTGGACGACAAGGGGGGCGTGTGTACCTTCAGCACCGAACTCAGTGATCCAAGCCTGGCATACGGGATCTTCGACGTGGACCTGGACCGCCCCTATCCCTATTTCCTCTACCCCCTGATCGAGAACCGTTTCCCCTCGGTGCAGACCGGTGGTTTCGAGCGCAACTCCCTGCTCTTGCGCCGCGTGAACGTCTCCATCAAGGCCCCAGCTGGGGTGGATCCGGGCTGGGCGGCGGGGTGTCCAGGCAGCTTTTCCTCGCCCGCCTCCGGACAGATGGACCCTGGCTCCACCCGCGCTGTCCGCATTCAGGGATTTCAGGGTTGCCACGCCCAGCGTCTGCGCCAGCTAATCGTCGACGGAGCCATTCCTGGCGACTTGAACCAGCCCGTGTTCTTCACCTTGCAGCTCACGGCGGTCGCGGACCGCAGCGGCTCCGAACAGTCCTCCGCGGTTTTTCCTTTCGACGTTCAGGTGTGTGCCGGCTGCCTGCAGTCGATGTTTCCGTCGACTCCGTCCTGCGCCGACGCGCCAAAGCCGAACCCGCTTCACGGCAACCCCTGCAACATCGCCCAGGAGGGCCCCGAAGTCCTCTGTTGCACGGATCCGGGCGGCGCGCTGATCTGCCCGGCGCCCGACAACTGACCTGGCGGCCTGCCGAGGGCTGTCGTCAGGACGCGGCTGGCCATGGCGCGCAACTCAGGTCCCGCCATCGTGTCCTTTGCGCAGGCACCGACCGCTGACCTCCTGGACCAAGTTCGACTTCGGGACGATCGCTGGCCACCCGCAGGGGTGCAACTACGGCGGCTTCGACGGACGATATGTCTACTTCCCCGGTTTCTCGCCATCGGAGCCCATCGCGCGCTTCGACAAGTGCGACTACCGGCAGGAGGCGGCGAACCAGCAGGGCTCCGGCGGTTGTGGGCGGAAGAGGAGGGGGGCTTCATTCCGCGCGTTTGCGAGGACCTGACGACGACGCGCATCCTGGTGACCGAGCTGGCGACGGGGGAGGACTTCGATCAGCGAGTCACGGTGACGGTCAGGCTGCCCCGCCAGAAACCTCCGGCGTCAACGCACGCTGCCGCGGCTTCAGCGGGGACTGTCACCGCCGCTCCAAACCACACCGTGTAGGATTGACCATGCACGCTCACCACCGCATGGGTCCCGGCTTCCAGCCGTACCAGCACGTCGCCGCGCACGACCAAGCGGTGGTGGGTTTCCGGCACACCGGGGAAACAAGTTGACGCCAGTTGACACTTCGGCTCGATCAGCAGCGGAATGCCCGTCAGGTCGGAGAACTTAGCGAGAGTGGCCGCATCATGCCTGATGTCGGCCCAGACCAGATCATTCGTCTGGGCGTTTCGGTACAGATCCAGCGTCTTGCATCCGCTAAACGGCTGGCACTGCTCCTCGTGGGCCACCGCGATGTCATCGACACCGACGGATCGGGGTGCCCCGGTATCCTCAGGGAACAAACCGGCAGGCTCGTCGCCGGCCTGGCACAACGGATACGTAAAGCCTGAATCGGTACTTCCATGGTTTTCGCCCGAGCCAGTCTCTGCCGAGGCCCCTCCAGCCGCTCCGGCCATGCCTCCAGGACGTTCCCGATCGTGGTCGCACGCGGCAAGGACCAGTAAAGCGGCCGCGGCAGCGGCGTGCCGTGACTGATGTGTCCCGGGGTGTTTCATGGAAAATTCTCGAATTGGACCACGACGGTGACCTGGAGTTGCAAGCGCCACGCCACCGCCGGGCCCCCAACAATGAGTTCCTGTCTCGAACTCGGAACGGGCAGTCGAGCTGCCACACCGGACATTCATGTCGTTGTGTGGTCGCGCCCGCAGTCAGCGATCACTGCGGCGGCCCCCGGACCAGGTAGCGCTCTACCAGTTCCTCGATCACCACGTCCGGCCGGTCGCGCGCGACGACGGCCTCATCAAACGGCTGCCAGGCCAGTAGGGTCCGAGAAAACTTCTCGCCGAACATGGTGGACAGATGCAGCGCGGAGGGCGGGGGCCGGTAGCGATCGGTGCGATCCGCCGCCAGTCCCTTGTTGCGCTGGTCGGCCGAAACAAAAAACGAATCGTGGAACACGATGGCGGAGGGCGCGGATGGATGTTCGGAGATCTGGACCTCACATCGGCGCGCCCCCGGAGAACAGAGGTTCGCCGCAAGGATCTCTCTGGCGGCAGGCGACGGTGTGGGGACCAGTTGTGGCTCCTCCTCCGCGATAAATGCGCACAGGCCGACCATGATTCCGAGATCTCCGCACCAGGGCTGAGAAGCACGCGCTTGGAAGCTGGAGAGTGACCTTGGTTGCAGGTCCGGATACCAGGCGGCCACCCTCTGCATGACTGCCTGATAAGCGTGATAGGCCCCGCGCTCGTTCCAGTGCGTGTCCGTGCGCAAGTAGAGCAACGGTCCGGCGCTCTTGGCGGCAATCAGCGCCGGGCGGAGATCGAGGATGGCGATGTCGCCGTGGGCGCGCAGATACGTCAGCAGCACTTGGAACGGGGTGGGACCAATGCGATCGTATCGGTCCGGAAAGTGTTCCGGGTAGATGCTGTCCTTGTCGGGCGCCACCACGAACAGATAGTGCCCGCCGTGTCTGGCTACTGCCTGCTGGCGCGCTGCCAACGCTTTCCGCCATTCTTCCAGCTGCTCGATGGAGAGAACGGTCTGTCCGCGAAAACGTTCCACCACCCCGCTGCCCGCGAAGAAGAGCCAAGACTGGTCGCCGATCAGCACCTGCGAGGACGGCGACACCCCCGCCAGGAAATGGATGACCCCGTTGCCAAAGATGAGCAGCCGACGAAAGCCGAAAACGTCGTTCCAGTAGGGTTCGAAGGCCTTGGGAAAGGCCTTCCAGGCCCCAAGAGTGGTGGGCAACGCCGGAACCTGATGGGGCGCTCTGTTTTCAGTCAGCTCGGGTAGGTAGTCAAAGCCCACCAGCCACGCCGCCCCTGGCAAAAACAAGATCAGCAACAACAGGCCCACCGAGAAGCGTTTGCTCAAGGTTCGATGCGGTGAGGATCGGCCAGGCACGTTCGCTACTTGTCCCTATCAAAACCGAAAATAGATAAACGGATTGTAGGTACCCGATGACAACTGCATCAAGGACAGCAGCAAAACCCCGGTGAGGGTGGACAGCCTCCCCAGGTCCACCAGCATCGGCCAGCGATCCAGCCGCCATGCCAGCCGGGACCGCAACCAGCGGGCCGCGGGGGTGGAGGCCACGACGGCCACAAGCAGCACCAGCGTCCGTTCGTGGTCGACGAAGATGGCGGGGCGGTAGACCGTTCCCGCACCGGACCCCAGACCGATCATCGCTTTGACCATGGCCAGGGCCATGGGGAGGGTAGCGGCTCGAAACAAGACCCAGGTGATCGCGATGACCACCAGACAGTAGAGGTGCCGCAGCGGTGACCAGAGCGCCGCCAGCACCAGGCCGAATCCCATTCGCTCCAGCACCAGGAACGCGCCATGAAGGAAACCCCACATCACGAAGGTCCAGCTGGCGCCGTGCCAGAGACCGCACAGGAAGAAGACCAGAGCAAGATTGAGATATGTCCGGGCGGGACTGACGCGGTTTCCACCGAGGGGTAGGTAAAGATAGTCACGGAACCACCGCGACAAGGACTGATGCCAGCGCCGCCAGAAGTCCGTCATCGAGCGCGCCACGTAGGGGTAGTCGAAATTTTCAGGGAAGCGGAATCCGAAGAGGCGGGCCAGTCCCACCGCCATGTCCGAATACCCAGAAAAATCGAAATAGATCTGCAAGGCATAGGCACCGGCGCCCAGCCAGGCCAAGCTGGCCGTCAGGTCCCTGGTAGGCAGGGCGAAGATGGCGTCCGCGATGGGAGCGATGGTGTTGGCCAGCAGCACCTTCTTCCCCATCCCCAGTATGAACCGTCGCATTCCGTACCAGAGGTCGGCGGAGGTGGTGCGCCGCTCCTCCAATTGGTCCGAGATTTCGTGGTACCGAACGATGGGCCCTGCAATCAGTTGCGGAAAAAAGACGATGTACAGGCCCAGCAAACCCGGGTTGCGCTGCGCCGGGACCTGCCGGCGATAGATGTCGATCACGTACGACAGCACGTGAAAGGTGAAAAATGAAATCCCCAACGGCAGGGTGATCTCGGGAACGGCGAACGGGTGATGAGCACCCGGCAGCAGGGCGCTCACATTGACGGCAATTCCCACGATGAACCTGGCGTACTTGAAATAGGCCAAGACCCCAAGATCCAGCGCCACCGCCATTCCCACCAGCAGCTTTCGGCGGCGGGGGTCCGAAGCCATCGAGAGGAGGAGGCCGAAGACATAGTTGGCAGCGACGACGGCCGCCAGGATCGGCAAAAAATTCGGCTCACCCCAGCAGTAGTAGAGCAGGCTGGCCAGAAGCAGAACGCCATTTCGCAAACGGCGTGGGCCCAGATGGTAGAGCGCCAGCACCAGCGGCAAGAAGAGAAAGCAGAACAGCGTTGAGCTGAACACCATGACGGGCCGGCAATGTTGCCCGAGGGCGGGGAGGAATGCGAGAACGCCGGTACCTTGGAAACAGCCTGGTGCAAAGCCACCAGACTGCAGCGGGCCCGACCAACCGTGCCGATGGCGCCGCGCGGAAAGGCCTCGGTGGCGCACTCGCCCCCCACCACGCCGGCGTGCCGGCCAACCCCGGCCTCATGGGTAGCGGCATCAGAGCCCCTGTGCTAACTACTCCGCATTCGAAGGCCACCCGAGCGCCTCTCCAGCTCGGGGCGACGATGCACTCACTGGAACATCTCCTGGGGAACGGGGCGGGACGCAAACCCGGGCGATCGGCCGCTCTTCTGGTGGTTGGAGTAGCGGCCGCGTTCGCGGCATTGCGATTCGTCAACGGCGTTTATCCTGTAGGCTCCTGGCTGGCGGTTCCCGTGGGAACCATCGCGGCATGGCAGCTGCTCTTGAACCTGGCGTGGCTGGGAGGAGGCGCCGCCCTCACGCGCCGGTTTTTGCCTGCGGACTTGCCACGCCTGGAACGCTTGGTCATCGCCGTTGCCGTCGGCGTAGCCGGATTCGCCTTCGGTCTCTTCCTCCTGGGTGCCTTCGGTATCCTGCGCACGATTCCAGTTCTGATTCTGGCTACAGCAATGTTCGCGAGCGGCCTGCCGGACCTGGTCCTCTGGTTACAGGAATGGCTTCGCGAGCGGCCGGAACCATCCGCCTCCGGTCCCCAGCGGTTCCTGCGCGCCGGCGTGGCGATCTTCGGAATCATTGGCCTGTCGGTCGCGTATCTCGGCATATTCACTCCTGACGCCATCAACTACGACGCGCGGTGGTGGCATCTGAAGATCGCTGAAGACTATGCGCGCGAGGGACGTTTGATTCCCTTCCCAGGCAACTGGGTCAACGCCTACCCTCACCTGGCGAGCTTGATCCACACCTGGGACTTCTTGGTTCCAGGGTTACCGCATCCTGCCACCAGGCTGATGATGGTGTTGCATACGGAGTTCAGCCTGTTCGTCTGGACTTTGGTGGGCGTTTCCGCGGCCGTTCGATGGGTTACATCCAATTACAAGATTCGGGGTGCATGGGCAGCATTGTTCCTCTTCCCTGGCGTCATTGTCTACGACGGCAATATGGGAGGAGCATCAGACCACGCGGCGGCGTTCTTCATGCTGCCCCTCCTTATTATATCGGTAAGGGCGGTGCATCTGGAGTCGCGATCCATGTACGCGCTGTGGGGAGTGGTCGCGGGAACTGCCCTCATCACAAAACTCCAGGCGGTGTATGCGCTGATCCCGCTGTCCCTGTTGCTGGTGGCGGGGACTATCCGGGCACGGGCCTCGGTGCGGGTGAATCTGGCCAGGCTGCTCCACACCATGCCGTGGGCGGTGGGAGCTTTTGTGGTGGCAACGCTGCCCCACTTCGGATTGAACTGTCTCTACCACGGAAACCCGGCATACCCGCTCTTGCAGGACTGGTTTGCAGGCAGCCACCCCACTGTGCCGGACGCACCTCTGCTGGTGCGAGAAATCCTGATGGACTTCCATTGGAAGGCACCTGAGGCGCTGGGCCCCAAATTCCGCGAAGCCCTCCATCTCCTGATTACCTTTTCGTTCAAGCCGCACTATTCGTACAGCGGCAACATACCGACCTTCGGCTTCCTCTTCACGCTATCGCTGGCGTTCTTGCCCTTCCTCAGCGGCGCCAAGCGGACCTGGTTGGCGGCGACGGTCGCCCTGGGGGCGGTGTTTTCCTGGGCCTGCACGGTGAGGGTCGACCGGAACCTTCAGACTATCCTCCCCCTCTTGGTCGTGGCCACGGCGGGGCTGCTCCACGGCGCGTGGAGGGCGGGGCAGCTGGCTCGCGTGGGTGTTGCTGCTCTGGTTTCCCTGCAGCTGGTTTGGGGTGCCGACCATCTGCTGTCGGGTATGAATGTTGGGGGCAGCCTGGCCCTCATTCATTCGGGGCTGGAAGGAACGGCGACCTCGCGGTTTTCGGACATGTCGGCAGACTATTTTGCCGTTTCGCGCCTCTTGCCCCCCGACGCGGTGGTGCTGCTCCACCAATCACACCTTTCCCTGGGATTCAACAGGCCGGTCTTTCTGGATATCGCGGGATTCCAGGGGTCGATCGACTACCGCGGGTTTTCCACGGCTCGCGATTTTCACGACCGGCTTCGCGCCCTGGGAGTCACTCACATCGTCGCTGTTCCGGGCAATCAGACCCCGTACAGGCAGGAGGACGCAATCTTCCACAGTCTGCTTGCCGGGCTGGAAAACCCTCCCCTGCGCACGGGGTCCTTCGAAATTTATGAGCTGCCCGCCGTTCCGCGCCCGCAGCGTTCACCCCTGCAGGTGTTGACCGTCGGAATGGGCGGTTACGCCGATGGACTGTATGACGTCCGTGCGCTGAACACCTGCCAGACGCTTCCTGGCCACTTGCAGACCTTCGCGTTGCCCAAGGTGCGCACCACCGATCCCTCGTCCTACGATCGTCTCGCCCTGGAAAGCGATGTGGTGTTGGTGGGCAGTAGCGCGCAGCTCGACCCGGCCTTGACCAAGCGCTTGGCCAACGACTATCAGCCCCCCGCTAAGTACCCCGACCTTTTGGTATACGTGCACCGGGGGGCGACCAGCCCATAGCGGCATGCCCTCGACACAGGACGACCCTGTTTGCTGCCGGCCCCGACGGGCGAGCACCAATTGCCTTTCAGTAAGCTGCTAACGCTCCAATGAATTGGGCGGTGGTCCCTTCAGGTATTCGTAGACGAACCAACCGGCAGCGGGCGTGGGTACGGTCCGCTGGCGCAACTTGAAGATCTGGGGGTCGGCAAGGCGGCGGCGTGCCTCAGGGCCCACCACGTCTGGCAACGGATCTGGCAATACCACCCAACGAATCTTCAGCCGCAGGAGACTGTCGTCGTCAAGAGACGCAGCGGCGCTCTCGGTCAGCCGCCTCATGCTATCGATGTACGGGGGCGCGTACCCGTGAGCGGTTACCGTATAAAGCTGCCGCCCTCCCGGGGCAAACGGCGGCAGCGGTGACAGCACCCCGGACATCGCTTCCACCTCGTCGGTGAGCGCAAACATCCGGTCGTACGTGCCAGCGTGCTGGCGCAGCCACCGCGCCATGAGGCGCATCGATTGCACCGTCGCGGGGTCCATCACCCCGTTGTTTCTAGGGATGGAAATATTGAACGCGGCGGTCCAGGTCGAAAGCGACGCCAGAATCACGAAGCCAGTCAAAACCGTCATGCGCAACCGCGCGGACCAGCGCCGGGTCGTCAGCAACAAACCGGCCGCCACCAACGCCGCAAGCGCAAAGTCCGACAGGTGAAAGAACTTGGTGATGTTCACCGGGCTGGCCTTGTGGTGCAGCACGTGAGGGATCGCGAAAGCCGCGCCGCCGAACACCAGCATCCATAGTGCGGTGAAGGATCGCTGCCGCCAGAAACTGGGCAGAACCAGCGGAAACACCAACAGAGGTGCTCCGTAGTACAGCGTGTAGCACAGAAACGTCGACAGCTTGTGCGCCGCTCCGAATGCGACCGTCGGTGGGAAAGGGAAGCTCCAGATGCGCTCCATGACGATCGCGTCGCCCTGTGGGTTGGCTACGAATCCGCCGTTCAGCGGCGGCAGAGCCACCGCGAACAGCCCAAAAGCCACCAGCATCTGCAGGCGCTGCTTCCGGTTCCCGCCGTCGATCAACACGTCCAGTGCCAGGACCGCCAATCCCGCCAGGCCAGCCAGCAAAGCCACCGGATATTGAAACAGCTCCACCATGCCGACGCACAGGCCGGCCAGGGCCGCGCCTGCCACGCTGATTCGTCGTCGCGACACCAGGACCAGCGCCATCACCAACCAGACCAGGGCCATCCCCGCCAGCATCGGCTTCTGAAGCAGGTAGTCCATGGGACGGGCGATGGCGTCGCTGAAGGTGGTCTGGGACGATTGAATGAACCACGATGACCACCAGGATCGAGGATCTTGGTGATCGTTTCTCACCAGCGCCCACAACCAAGCCAGCGGACCGAAACCGATGGCCAGAGCCGCACCCAGGTAAGGAGCCAGCCGACCGCCCACCCACAGCCGAAAGGTGGCTGCCGCGGACAGGTAGAACGTGACCAGGAAGACGGTGGAGATGATGTCCACGCAGATCTCCGGCGAAACACCGGTGTGGTACTCCAGGATGCCGGCCAGCCAGGCAAAGCTGTAGTGATAGGTGACGGCGCGGTCGGGCAGAAACGGGTACACCACTGGCAAGATGCCGCGCGAGAACGCGCTGGTGAGCGGCATGTAGAAGTACCAGTCGTCCCACAGGTGGGTTCGCCAGACCGCCCACAATGGCGGGAACAGGATCAGGATGCCCATCGCGATGGCGATGGTTCGTTCGCGCCGGTCCAGAACCGTGGCAGCCCAGGGAAAGGACGCCTGGTCAAGCCCGGACCGCGCTGCCGGCGTTCTGCGGAACCACCTCAATACTTCCGGAACCAGCGGCACCGACAGCAGCACAGCCAGAAAAATGAAGGTGACGGGAAATTGCCGGACCAACCGCCCCATCCAGCTTCCCACGGTGCCCACGATCAGCAGGGAAAAGGCCGCCGTGTAACCAATTCGGTCCAGGGGCTCCCGCGCCCCGAGAAAACGCCTGGTAATTTGGGACGCCGTCATCGAGGCTGCCGCCACCAGCCAGACCAGCAGCAACCACTTAGCCGGGTTGAGGGGATCAAGCACGGCAGCGTTCCGGGCCGGCGTTGCGCATTTGCAGCGAACGTTGTAGCGTCGCCGCGGTTCTTGCACAAGTGCGGGAGCTTCTCACTCTCATAAGCTCCTACTCTCCGTCCCGCGATGGACCTGCTTGAGGTACCAAAGACTTCGTTTCGCCGCCATCCGTGGGAGGTGGCCAGGGCTCGGTTCTTTCGCACGACCTTGCAACGGGCAGGCGCTCTGGACTCGATCGCCTCGGTGTTGGACGTGGGCGCGGGCGATGGGTATTTGTCGTCGGCCCTGCTAGAAAGCATGCCCGTGGGGAGCCGGGTGACCTGCCTGGACCCCCACTACACCGCTGACGACGTCCGGCGCTTTGCCGCATCGGCGGCGGAGGCGGCGGTCACATTCTGCACCGTCCGCCCCAAGCAGCGCTTCGACATCATCTTGCTCCTCGATGTCGTTGAACATGTGGAAAATGACCAGCAATTCGTGAACGACTACGTGTCTCAGAACCTGGCACCCGACGGAGTGCTGCTGGTGAGCGTCCCCGCGCTGCAGCTGCTCTTCACGCAGCACGACGTCGGCCTGAAACACTTCCGCCGCTACAGCCCCCGCGGGCTGCGCACGCTGCTGGAGGACTCGGATCTGACCATCACCAAGAGCGGTGGTCTTTTCCACAGTCCCCTGTTTCCGCGCGCTGTCACTGCGCTCCGGGAATCGTTGGCCCGCCGGATGGGGCGTCCGGTGGCCCCTTCCCCGCACGTTGGTCAATGGAGGGGTGGCCCGGTCATGTCGAACGTGGTGGAGCGCTGCCTGATGGCCGACAACTTCCTATCCGCCAAGGCATCGGATCTCGGCTGGTCCCTTCCCGGACTCAGTTGCTGGGCGCTGTGCCGGAGGAAGAGACAGTGACAGCAGCCGTCACGCTGGTCATCCCCTGCTACAACGAAGCGCAGCGCCTCGACTCGGCAGCCTTCTTGTCGCTTGTCGACGGCATCGCTGACCTTTCGCTGGTCATGGTGAACGACGGCTCCAGCGACGCCACTGAATCGGTCCTGAAGACCCTGAGCGCAGCCCGGCCGCAAAGGATTGGAGTGCTCAGCTTGCCCGTCAACCAAGGCAAGGCCGAGGCGGTACGACAGGGGTTGCTGCACGCCCTGGCCGCCTCCGCCGAGGTGGTCGGATACTTCGATGCCGATCTTTCTACTCCAGTTTCGGAGATCGTTCGTCTGGTGGGGGTGGTACGACAGAGTGAGTCTGCGGTGGTCCTGGGAAGCCGGGTCTCCCGCCTGGGCAGCGCCATCGAGCGCAGCACTTTTCGACACTACGTGGGACGAGTCTTCGCCTCGGCGGCCTCGCTCCTGTTGCACGTGCGGGTGTATGACACCCAATGCGGTGCCAAGCTGTTCCGGCGAACGCCAGCCCTGCAGGCCGCCCTGGCGGATCGCTTTCTCTCGCGCTGGGCCTTCGACGTTGAGCTGCTGGGGCGACTTCTCACCGGCACGGCGACCGCGCCCGGCCTGGCGGTGGCGCGCTTCTTAGAAGTTCCGCTCTTGCAGTGGAGTGAGGTGCCAGGATCCAAGCTCCGCACCTCGGCGATGGTTGGCGCATTGCGCGACCTGTTCGCGATCGGTCTCGATCTTCGCCGACGCCGGGGCGCCCAGACCGCTCTGTGACCGCTCCCTTCGAAACGCGCAAGCATGTGAAGCGCAGCTAAAACCTCACGAAGCGACCCGCGGGTGAAAGTCCCGCCGGCAAGGTGGGGGGCCGCCAGCCGGGAAGCGAGTCTTGCGTGGTTCAGGGGCGACCCTGGGTGCGAAGCGAAGGTCCGGCGCAGAAGCTCCTGCCAAGGGTACCGGTATGCGCCGGCTGTCTGGCTCGCCGAGGGGGGTGGTCTTGAGCCGGCCGCGCTGGTGGCCAGGACTTCCGCGCGCGTCCCTCGTTCATCGTGTTCGTCCTTTGAGACGCGGCTGTCGGTGTGCCAGCGTGCGATGACAGCGAGGCAGCCGACTCTCGCTACGGATCAGCGACAAATTTGTCCGGCGGTGGCCGATCTACGAGAGAGTGCCGGCCTACCCCGCAGAGTTGCTCCCTGGTTTCGGTCACTTCATGGGCCCGCCGGGCGGGAACGAGGTGGCATCACCGTTGCATTTTCGGGCGCGCGGGAGGACACATGCGAACCGACATTCAACCTGCAGTTCAGCGGCTATTACAACGGCTGCTTTTGGTCGGAGTGCCCATGCTCATCTCCGCCTGCAGCGATGGAAGCAATATGATCGGTCGTGTCAGGTGACCTTTTCCCGGTGGTCACGGTCGCTGTACGAAGATTTCCTCACCATTGGCGCCGCTTCCTTCGGCCGATCAGGAAGCGGCGCGCGCGCTGTGCCGGCCTTCAGACCGAAGGACGTGAAGATGCCCAGCCAGAGAAAGACGCTCAGGACGGCTATCGTACTTTGATGATGCTCCCCGCATGCACTCCGGCGAGCGGCGGGAGCTCGCCAGGCAACGGTGGAATCTCCGGTGGAACAGGCGGCGTGACCGCCGGTAGCGGTGGAAGATCGATCCGCTTGGCGCTCGCGGTGGCGACGTTCCTGGCGGCGCGCGTGGTCCTGGGCGTGATGACCCATGACCTTTCGCCAGCGCGGGTGACCAGTTCGGCCGTACTAAAGGATGACGCCGCCTTCGCGCCATACAAGGTGGTCGACCGCTCCACTGTCGAGACGTTCACTCTTCACAACTATTGGCTTCTGCCGGATGCCACCCCGGGGTGGATACGTCTCGACTTTGACGGCGAACGCCGCCTCGATCGCGTCGAGATTCTGAACACCCGGGGCGGCTTGGAGGCAGACCGAAAAACCAAGAAGTATCGGATCGAGTTGATTGGTCCCGGGTCGTCGCCGGTGATAGAGGGCGAGCTGCCGGCCTACCCGGAGTGGCGCCAACACTCCCTGGCAGGAACGGTGGTAAGCGCGGTGGTGGTTCACCTCGACACCTTCGTTGGAAAAGGAGGAGGGCTCAACGAAATCGCAGTGGTCGGCAGCCCGGCGCACGGTCTGGCAGCTCAGCGCGACAGGTTGCTGGCTTTGCTCCTCAGTGCGCTCATGGTGTTAGCGGCAGCGCGCCTCCCCGATCGATGGCGGGCGGCCATGACCCGGCCCCGGTGCTGTTTCTTGCTGTTGGGACTGCTGCAGGCGCTGATCGGTATCCACGCGCTTCGATTCTCCACCTCGGTCTCTTCGCTGGAGTGGAATCTGCTCTTCAACGTCGCGGAGTTCGACAGCCTGACCAAGGTCCGGGGGTTCTTCGCGAATTTGATGGTTCCCATCCCGCCAGCCCTGGCGCTGCTGGAGATTGTCACCCAGAGCTTGACCGGGACCAACGATTTCGTGATCCGGACCGTTTACAAGGTGTCCATCATTGGCGCGTATCTGGGTGCCCTGGCGCTGGCGTATCCGCGAACCGGTCGGATGTTGGTCACCTTCTTCGTGTCGCTGCTGTTCATGCTCAGCACGGTCTACATCCACCCTGGAAATCCCCAGCTCTACGACACCGTGTTCCCGTTCTTGGTGATGCTGTTTCTGGTGTTGCTAAACGCCGCCCTGGTCGAGCAGACGCACCAGTGGCGCCGGGCTCTGCCTCTCGCCGCCGCCGGCCTGTGTCTGTCATTGCTGGCATTGACCCGCCCGTTCGCGAATATTCTGGTGGTTGCCGTGGTGGTTTGCCTCGCTCGCCGGCTGCCGGGGCCGCGCCGGCACACGGTCATCTTCGCCCTTTGCGCGGCCGTGCTGTGTGTACCCTGGCAGATCTACGTGTTGGCCCGACACGGGCAGGTCGGCATCTCCAACAATGGGGGGTTCAACTTGCACCACGCCTGGTCGATGGTGCCGCCGCCACCCCTGGTGTCCGAGAACGCGTCGCCTCCCTATCGGGGAGCGAACAATCCGATGCACATCGTCAACGCCAATCGGTTTCAGGCCGCCATTTTGCGGTACGCCGTTACCCATCCCGCGGAGTCCCTCGCCAACATCGCTCATCGGGTCGCGGTCATGACCGAGGGGAGGACGGTGATCATGGACTCCCGCCTGCAGCCCCGTCAGCAATTGTTGCGGGTGTATCAATTGGTGGTTCGTTTCCTCGCTCTGCTCCTGCTCTATGCGGCGGCACAAGCACCCGTGCGCTGGGCCAGAGAATGGATTCGCCGGCGTCGCCAAGTCAGCCAGCAGAGGGACGCTTTTCCGACTCCGCCGACCCATATTACAACGGTGTTGCTGGTCGGCATCACCGCAGGAAGTTTGATTTTCCTGGCGCTCGGTGAAGCAGGGGAGGAAGCCCGCTTCCTGATCTCCCTGCTGCCCATGCTGGCAGTCACCCCCCGGCTCAGCATCGACTATCCGATCGGCGGCGCCAGCGACTAGGGGTGTCCCTAATTGAACGCCTGCTGCGACCGCGGAATGCTTGCTGCAAACGACGTCCTCGCCGCTCCGGCCTTTATCCTCTCCCCGCTGCGCGGCTCATGCTTGATCACATCTTTCGAGAGAGTGCCACCGCGTAGGCGGACACGGTGGTCGTCAACGAAGAGACCGTGGCGCCCGGCGAGACCCAGGGCCCTTTTGCACAGCCGAGCGTTTGCCCTCTCCCACGATAGTGCTCATGATTGATCACATCTTTCGAGAGAGTGCCAGCGCGTAGACGGACACGGTGGTCGTCAACGAAGAGACGGTGGCGCCCGGCGAGACCCACGGCCCTTTTGCACAGCCGAGCGTTTGCCCTCTCCCACGATAGTGGGAGAGGGTCAGGGTGAGGGAGCCAGCGATCTTCGCCAGCGATTTTCCGAGGTTTTGTCTCGC